>JACOTV010000024.1 GCA_016178125.1 Candidatus Microgenomates bacterium
ATTTTCTTCTTCTTTTTGCCCATAACTGGAGAATGGCTCATAGTAGGCGGCGACATTTGTCCGATTAAAGGCGGCATTGACGCGGGCTTTGATTTTGCCGCGAGGTTCTGAGGTGGAGTGGGAACGGGCTTGGCAGTATGCGTTGACAGTGGTTCTTGTGCGCCTTTTTTGAAAACAGGAATCGACGGCTTTTTGTTACCGTTTTTATCTTTTAGATACAAATAAAGCTCATATCCAAGCAAAATGCATGTTACCACAAAGAAGCCAAGGCTGATTTTATTCGTTTTCGCAATGACGGATATGATATCGGAAGGTGACATATTAAAAGATTACCATAAGTCCCGCTCCAAAGAGCATAAGAGCTACGCTTGATAATACGAGTGCATAAATATTTCCGCCTGAAACAGGGGGAGGTGGAGTTGTTGAGGCAATTTGTGTGGGAATAACGGTCGGAGGAATCGGCGTCGGTGAGCTCAGTACGACGATTGGTGTGATAGTCGGGGTCAACGAAAGAGGATCAACCGTAGGCGAAGGACTAGCAGTTGGAGATAAGGTCCCACTGATCGTGGCCTCTCCTAATACTTGTACGCCGCTTTTTGCGATCGTAAATGTTCGCTGGCGTACATCCGCCTTCCCCCGTTGCTGCGCTTGCGCCGTCACCGAGAGAGTGTATTTCCCCGCCTCAAGCAGGGTCTTTACGTCATACTTCCAGGCACCTTTTGTGTCGACTGCTACGTTATCTGTGATGGTACGACCACCACCGGTGAGTGTGAGCACAAGGGTAGAACTGGGCACCCCGGTACCTTTAATAAGCGGCTTCTGGGCCGGTACCATAGCATTTGCTTGGGGGAAAATGATATCAAATGCCTGAGTAGTTTTTGTGCTCGTTGCAGATAATACGTTTTCTTCGTTCTGAAAGGAGTATGTTTGCCCCAGTTCGAGCGACTTTTCGACGGGACTCAATTGTTGCACGAGAGCAGTCACTATAGTTTCGTTCTCGTTCTCCGAATATACATGGATACGAACAGGCTGATTGGGTGATAGCGAAAGAAATTTACCCGATGTTTTGTCAACGGTATAGTTGAGGGGAACGAGCCATTCACCGGTAGACTTGGAAAGCGAAGATAGGGGATATATGTTTCGTGCTTCGACCGTTATGATCGCGTCCTGAAACGGTGCGCCCGATTTATCGATAATTTTACCGTACGCAGGCTTTAGGTTGTTTATTTGGTCGATTGCGCCGATGGTTTTAAAGGTGAACAGACTTTTTCCCCCGTTTTCTAAAAATCCATTACCATCGGTTACTTTGAAAAAATAACGGGTATCTTTTTTGAGGTCTTTGAGGGTAACATAATGATAAAATCGTTTTACATAATCGTTCCCGTCGCGTTCATCGGTCCCGGTTTGTGATAAATCGTCTTCGTTTTCTCCAAAGGCAATCCATCCCTTCTGTTTTTCTTCGGTTTTCCAGATAATGGTCACTTGGCCCGCAAATACGTTTGTTATTTGGATGGTCTGAAGGCCTTTTTTGGTGGCCTGAGACCGCTGTGAGGGAATCGCGAACCGAAAAATCGCAGCCATAATCCCGACGCCTACGAGCACCGCAAGAAGAGTTGGCACTTTTTTAGGTTTTTTCGTGTAAAAGTCTGTGTACGACATTAATTATTCTCTCATTCTAATAGATTGAATTAGGTCTTTGTTGACTGAAATTGATTTGATGGGTGGTACGGCGATTGTAGTGTCGATCGTATCCTGTGATTGAGCATGATACACATCGGCCACGACCCAAGCGATTATGGTCATAAATATCCCAACTGAAATGATGAGGAGCTCGCGTCTGTTCATATCTGTTATAAATAGTACCCTTCAATTTGCATTTTGACTTTTAACGTACCGCTTTGTGTTGCTATGCCACCGTCTTTTAGGATTTCAAATTTGGTGACTTTTTTTAGTCGCTTCTGGTTGTGGATATCGCGCTGGAACGCAATTATCTTTGGATACGTGGTGTCAGTCTCGATTTCGACGACCATGTGTTTCAGGGCGGGTTTGGGAATCCCGACAAGTGAAACATCGTTAACGGTCATTCTACTAATTGATAGACCTGAACGGGTACTACCGCTTCGTATGTCCTGGAGAATACTGTTTAGGTCTGGGCTTTTAGGAAGCGCTTCAGAGATGAGGGGAAGGTCGGGTCTTAAAGCTTCAAGTGCTGATTGGATCGACGGAATGCGCGAGACAATTTCTTCGTACTGGATCTCGGTTTGCTTAAGCGCTGCTTCCTTTTTTTGAAGCGAGAACGCAGTTGTCAAAGAAGGTCGGATTACAAAGAAGGCGAACATGGAGAAAATTAAGAAAAAGAAGGTCAGATTAGTATAATCTTTTGTCTTTTTGTTAAAGAGTTGATCTTTAATATGCTGCAAAGACTCGTTATCCATACTACAGCGTAAACTGAGCAACGGATAATGTAAATACGTAGCCGTTCTCGTCGCGCTTGATATTGGTTAGTTCTACGTCTTTGAATCGGTTTTCCTTCTTAAGAAGCGCGCTAGTCTTCGCAAGAATACGTCCTGCGGAAAGCGGCTCATTATATATTCTATTGACTGGTTTTGGAGATTCTGTTCGTTAACAATCTTCTGTACATCGGTGAGCTGGGTATTTACTTTCTCGGCTTCCTTAAACGACGGCTGAAATACCTTAATTATTTCGCGTTTTTGATCGATTGAGTCCTTAAGATCAATGATGCTTTGATCGATTTTAAACCTAAAAAAGAGCACCGCAATGACGGTGAGCTGGGTAATAACAAGAATATACCGCACATAATGCATCAAAAAATAGAGCGTCTTATCGACGACACTCATCTCTCGGCGGCTCACCAGGTTTATGTGGTTTTTCATGCGTGTTGGGCTAATAAAGATTATAGACTAATTTTAGTAGCGTCGCAGCATGACGTGCAGTGTTATTTGGCGCGATTGAGCATTCTTGAGGCCAACGACTTGAGACGGCTGGCTTTTTTCTTGTGAATGACGTTCTTTTTGGCTGCTTTGTCGATCTTGGAATATACTTCTGTTAATGACTTTGCAGTACCTTTTCGTACATCACGAAGAGCTTTTTTGAACTCATGATCGTATTTTTTATTCGCACTGGTGCGTTTTACGTCTTGGCGCTGTTTTTTGATTGCTGATTTAATAATGGGCATAGATAACACCTCCTTCGGATAAACTTGATGGTCGATTTCAGTTATTTATAATGAGTACTTTTTTTCAAACTTACGGGCTCCGTAGCCACCGGTAAAACTCAACCGAACGTCGACTTGGCTGGTGATTTTGTGATAGCGACATACGCCTGACGAGCAGGTACCCAGGACAATCTTACGTCCGTCAGTCGACGGCTCTCCGCATTCCCAGGTGTCACCTGACTTTTCGCATTTGCCGATAGCACCCTGCTGTGTTGAGCCGCCTGCGCTGTCTTCTGAGGCCGCGCTTTCGGCGTCGTAGCTGAGCTCGAATTCGATGTCCTTGGTCCCGGCGGGGGCGTTCTTAACGGTCAAAAGCGCTTCGCCTTTTTTGGCGCCTTGCTTAAAGTCGACGGCTACTGAGCTATCGACCGGTGCAATGGTAGGTTCGTTTTCAAGAACGTTTTCTGAGGTTTTCTTTGAATCGGTGCTTTTACTATTAAGTGCGAACACGGTTATGCCGGTCACCAAAATGATTACAACGACGGCCGCGATAATGAACTTTGTATTTTTTTTCATACATTAAGATAAATTAATAATTAATCTTACGAGTCAGAAATTCTTTAATATCTATCATATTTATACGTTCCTGCTGGGCTGTGTCGCGGTCGCGCACAGTTACCATGCCGTCCTCAAGACTCTGAAAGTCAACAGTTATACAATACGGCGTCCCGATTTCATCTTGGCTCGCGTACCGTTTTCCGATATTGCCACGGTCATCCCATGCAACCATAAAGTCCTCTTTTAGTCCATTATAGATTTCGCGTGCCTTTTCGACAAGCTGTTCCTTATTGGCAAGAAGCGGGAATACGGCAGCTTTATAGGGAGCGAGCTTTGGGTGAAGTTTGAGGAAGGTGCGTCCGTCTTCTTCATGATACGCATCAAGAAGGAGAAATAAAAGCGGACGCTCAAGGCCTGAGGATGTCTCGATGTCCCACGGAAGGTATTCTTCGTTTGTGTGAGGGTCACGGAATGTCATGGTTTTTCCTGAGAACTGTTGGTGACGAGAAAGATCCCAATCGCCACGGTGATGAATACCCATCATTTCTTGCCAACCCCACGGCGCGTTATATTCGATATCGGTCGCCAATCGGGCATAATGTGCTCGCTCGTCGTCGGCGTGATCACGGAAGCGGAGGTTCTCTTTTTTCATACCCAACTTAAGGAACCATTCCATTCGATTCTCTTTCCAATATTCAAACCACTTTTTCCCCTCGGCTTCGTCGGGTTTTATATAGAACTGTACCTCGAGCTGCTCAAATTCGCGTGAACGAAATATGAAGTTCCCGGGGGTAATTTCGTTTCTGAAGGCCTTGCCGATTTGGGCGATACCAAAGGGAATCTTGACGCGTGTCGAATCTACCACGTTTTTAAAGTTCACATGGACGCCATTGGTGATTTCGCCGCGTAGGAATATCTCAGACTGCTTTCCTTCAATAATACCAAGGTATGCTTTGACCAGGAGATTGAACTTTTGCGGTTCGGTCCATTCGACTTTTTTTCCTTTGTGAGTCGCTTCGTGAGTCGTTACTTCGTCGGGCTTATCGGGGCGGAATCGCTCATGGCAGATCTTGCATTCGATAAGCGGGTCGGTAAATGCCGCGGTGTGCCCCGAGGCTTCCCAGGCGCGGGTGTTCATCATGATCGCCGCGTCCATTCCGACGATATCGTCGCGGAGCTGTACCATTTCTTTCCACCATAAATCTTTGTAGTTTTTCTTCAGAAGTGAGCCCACAGGACCCCAATCCCACATACCTGCGAGGCCGCCATAAATCTCTGAACCGGGGAATATAAACCCACGCCGTTTTGCTAGTGAAACCAGTTTATCCATATGAATACACAATTATATCGTATCAATGGGTATTTTTTCGTGTATTAGCCGTTCAATAGCCGTTTTCAGCCCGTCAGGGTCTGCTGGTCGCTCTTGATATCCGAGGTGGATCATGAGGTTGTTCATGAAGGTAAAGAGCGTCTCACGGCTTATTTCCTTCTCAGAAAGCGCAATGA
>JACOTV010000012.1 GCA_016178125.1 Candidatus Microgenomates bacterium
GACCCTGTTGTCGGGATGGCTTCACATCCTTAGAGTAATCACCCGAGGGGCCGAACGATCGCTCATTTTGCTCGTTGACGAAAAAGGCGAGAAGAGACTGCTCCAGGGCCCCGTTCCTTACTTAAATCGCCTAAGCGACCTATTCTTCACCATGGCCCGTATTTACAACAAAGAACACGAAGTTACATTGGGAAAAACATAACCACCTTCGAGGTGGTGTTTTTTCCCGCATATTTCACGCGGTTTTACCGCATGGAGTATAATAGAGCGATTACTCATTGATTGGGAAACACGGTTTGAATCCGTGACTGTGCCGCAACGGTAAGCCCGCCTCGTAGGCGAGGACAAGTCCGACCTCCAATCATCCCTCGCCAAAGTACGGCCCCTCGGGCGCCGAAGCTTAAGCGAAGGCGCCCCGAGCAGGGAACCCTATGACAGCAACACTTTTAGAGCGCCCGCCAACCACATCATTCGAGCACGCCGCACTCCCAAGCCCCGAATCACCGGTAAAACTCACTTCAATTGATGACTACTTCTCAATAGAGAACGAAATAGATTTTGTAGATAAGGTGAAGGGGATTATTCCCGAACAAGATACCCGACGGTATATAGAAGACGATATGTACAAGTTTTTAGGGGAATTTGCGGGCAAGGTTCCCTACACCACCATACGCTATAAAAAGACCCCCAGCGGCCTCGACTTTGCCGGGCTCAACTTATCTGACTCATACCAAAGGGCTGCCACCAACGGTGACCGTGAGCACGCCGAATGGGTAGGATACGACAAGATACAACAAGGACTCATCGCCGGGAAAAAAACTGCCAAATGGATCAGTCCCGCAAAAATCGCAGACTACGGATTTTTGTTCCACTTCCAGCAAGACGAGTCGGACCCTGAGTGGATAAACGAATATATTCTGCGCTACGATGAGCCGCTTGGCACAACCGACATAAGCCAGGGTATTATGGACCGACTTTCTCCTGATGAAAGTTATAACACCGCCGAACAGTTTCTTTATAATCCCGTGATTGAAGACGGATTTGACGACCCCAAGCGAGAGCTCATGTTTGTACTCAAAGCTACAGGAATAAGCGATGCCGATATTGAGCGTTCGTTCGTGTATGAGGCCGCTATTAAACAACTGCTTTCTGGGCGGGTAGACGAGTATACAAACGCCATTCTTTCAGGAGACGAGGTTGGTGCAACCCAACTGAGAAACGGTATTTTTGCAGCTGCCCTCGAAATTGCCGCAAACCTCGATAAGCCTGACCCCAACGGGCCAGGGCATACCGTGCATTCCGACCGATTCAGTCAACCCAAGGACAGCGTTAACAAATTTAATAATGACCATATCTTTTTTGGAAACTACGCGAGCCAGGAAGTAAAAATCGAAGGGGGAGGAAGCTGCCCTGCAATCCGCAAAAATTCCGGAAATCCCTTCAGCGCAAACGACATCCGAACAGCGATCGCAACCGGTACGTCAATTGAAAACCTTGCAGAGAGTAAATGGGACTACGATAAACCAGGCACCTGTCGCATATGCGAACAGGAATTTTCAGACACCCAAGCTCAGCACAACGACGCGCTCGGACCGTGCGCTCTGTGCAAAGACTGCGAAAAACAGTTTAACCAACTCGACGACACCCCCACGTTTCTCCAGGACGATTTCGATTTAGCCGCATAAAAGGTATACTGAACGTATGGCTGGCAATAACTTCACCCCTTTTCAGATTGCAATTAAAAAGAACGAACCGCAGGCGCCACAATCTGCAAAAAAATCCGCCGAATCCGAGCCACAGCCAATACGAAGCCAAGAAATAAAAGTTGAGCCACAAAAAGAAAAACAGCTTTCCCCCGAGGTTGCCCAATACGTTAAACACCACGAAGAAACGGTAAAAATACCCGCCGTTTTAAAAGAAATCGGCGTCGTGGCAGACGCTAAGGATCAGCCAATTGAGGACGTTGTTGAAGGACCTGTTTTACCAATGACGGATCAACAAATTGCCGACGGTCTAAAAAAACCCGCGAATATGTCGATCCGCTGGTTGTCACTCTTTCTTCTGTACTTGCTTCAGCAGGCTCACTACACCATAAAAACAGTGCATGGACAGGTGAAACGAATCGTAAAACCTTAAGAAGCCTTGGCTGTATCTATTTCTTTTAAGAAGCTCTCCTTACCCTGCGCACCCATGGTTTGGGCGACCGCTTTACCATCTTTGAAGATGATGAACGTGGGAATTGAGAAAACGGAATATTGCGCGGCTACATCGGCGTTTGCATCGACGTCGATCTTTACAAACTTCATGTCTTTAACTTCACCAGACAATTCTTCGATGATGGGCTCGGTCATTTTGCACGGCCCACACCATTCGGCATGGAAATCGGCAAAAACCAACCCTTTGTGGTCAAGGACTTCTGACTTGAATGTATCTTTGGTGACAACGGCAACTGACATGGAAATAATGATACCCGACATATGTGCAAACGTCAATCCTTAAACACTATATATGGTAGTCGCGACTGGCAAGAGAGGAGGAAGGCGCTATGAGATAATGTTTTATGCGCAAGCGGTACGAAGAAATCGATATTATGCGAGGGCTGGCGATCATTGCCATGATTGCGATTCATACTGCCGCTTGGTATCCACGTGACCCTCAGGTTTACGCTCTCTGGGACACTCTCGAATTTGCGGTCCCTATTTTTATCTTTTGCTCAGCGTACCTCTTTTTTAAACAGGAATATCATCGTCATATCACCCATACGCTGGGGTATTTTAAGATACGGCTTCTCAGGATGCTCGTTCCCTATTATGGATTCCTCTTGATTTATGTTCCTCTTGTTGCATATTACGAACCAAAAAAAGTTACACAGGCGTTTATTGTTGATAACATTTTTTTAGCGGGCGGCTTGGACTTCAATTGGATGGTCCTATTGTTCCTTTTGCTGTCATTTCTCATGCCAGTTCTTCTGTATTTATTGACCTCACGGAGGAAGGTGTTTTACTTCCATATTGCACTCGCATTGGGGAGTTCGATACTCTTTCTGTTCTGGCGGCCATACGAACACTACCGTATGCTTATGATTTTGCCCTGGTCACTTCTTATAGTGTTTTCGTGGATGGTTGCCAAGTACCAGGATAACCTCGAAGTCATGACTAAGTTATTTGGCGCATCAATAGGAGCATTTGTTGCGGCGCGCGCCGTACTCATGCTCCAGCGCGCGCCGCTTGACCACTTCAGTAACAAATACCCCCCCAACCTCTATCACTTAGCATTTGGGTTTGTATCGATCATTGGCCTGTTTTTTCTTTCACACATTCTTAAAAACTCTCACGGATATGTGCGACAGGTCATATCGTTTTTCAGCAAGCATTCGTACACTATTTACTTCATTCACATAACCGTCATATATATTATCACCGTTGTTCAGAAAGCCACGTTTAAATCGCATACCTTTGTGTCTTTTTTCACCGAAGTATTGGTTGCAACAGCGCTCATTCAGCTTCTCTTTATTGGTGCTCAACGCCTACGAAAGAGTAGGGCCACGCAGGACTAATGTTTTTCTACGTTAAATAAGGGGCCTACAATTTGAACGTTTGCCGGGGCGCGAAGATTGAACCAGTCTTTAAATTCAGCAGCCCCAAAACTCTTCCCGCCAATGTTCACCGAAGTTGTTTTTCCACTCCCAAAATCTACACCAACAGAAACGTCGGTGGTCGCGTCGACTGGGCTTCCGCCACATGAGCGTAATTTGTCTTTAACCTGATCAGCATTCCAGGTATCGGTCCCTTCGGGGTTGGGTTTGTCGGGTTGATACAAATGGTTCACCGCCGAGGAATCGCATTTGGCGAGCGAGATTACGTTTGCGACATCGGCAACTTCTGAGGGCTTAAGCCATGCAGTCCCGTTATAATCGCTCCGTGAGCCCCAATCGCAATAGAACCATGGGGATTCTTTGTCATAGGCATTATTCTGTAAGTCGGCAAAGCTTCCGATATTCCCCGATGCATCCTGTGCGTTTTTCGTGTACGCAGTGCCGCTCCACCCAATATCGGCAGTTGAGTGAACATACCCACCGTGAGTCGAGGAGAAATACGCAGAGATTGGATTCCCACCGCTTACCATAACCCATCCTTTTGTCGCCTCAACTGCTTGGTCCCATGCACCACCTTTGGGATCGGGCTTAAACACCTGACACGATTCGGTGGTACAGATCGATTTGCCACCGTTTCCCGTGTATGCCAAGGCATACGACCGGGCTGCGATAGCTTGTGCCTTTAACGCCTCCATCGGCCAATCAGCGGGAATTTCGTAGATGCGCTTTACATAGTCTTCGATACTGTACTCACCATTGCCATCGACTTTTATTTTTATGTTCTGGTCATAATCTTTCTTCAGCTCGAAATTACCATAATATGCGTTAAGGATCGTTTCGGCATTTTGCCCAGCCGCTGCGCGCCCCTTTGCGCCGTACTGATTCAGGCCAACCCGATTAGGAACTCCATAGGTGAAAAACCCTATTTTTGGTGAAAATCCTGGATCCTTCCCGTTTGTTAAATCACTCGAACACCCTTTTGCCCCGCCCGACGACCCCACTGATTTGGGTATGTTAAGAGACGCCTGCTTTGACGCAATCAAACTCTGCTGGCGTTGTGAAAGATTCGCGATTTTTTGTTTGTCTCCCTCGATTTGTCCCGCCAAGGCCGCGGCTTGCTTATCTACTTCATCCTTAACGACAGCAAGCCGCGCTTTTTCGCCAACAAGCGACTTCTTTTTATCCTCTAAGTCTTTAATCATAAGTGCCATGCGAATAATCGTATTGCGATCCTCATCGACTACGGTTTTTTGATAAAAGAAGTTACGAATCGAATTTGAAAAGTCACCCGACGTAAAGAGCGTCATAAAGAAGTCCGAGTTTTTGCTTATGTTCTTGTAATATGATCGCGCTCGTTCGTTAAGAAGCGTCTTCTGATGGGAAAGATTTTTCTCGCCATCGACAACTTGTTTTTCCTTAACCACAATCTCACGCTCAACTACATTCACGCGCTGCTTTATGGATTCAAACTGACTCTGTAAATTTGAATGTTTTGATTCTTTATTTTTAAGCTCGGTCTTGAGTGAATCGAGTTCTTTGGTAACGTCGTCCAGTTCATCGGCCAAGGTTGCGTGAAAAAGCGATAAAAAGACCAAAAACCATATGAAGAAAATGACGAGTTTTCGCATAGTGTACATTATAGAGGATTATCATCTATACTGAAAACATGAAGCGCATTCTTACCTTTTTCCTGCTTCTATACCTCACTGTTTTGGCACTCAGCGCACTCCCCGCACGCGCACAAGAAGATTCCTATGCGGTGTGTGACGCTTGCGGATATTGTCGAACCACTACCAAAGACGCAAACGACGCTCTTCTTATCAAGAAGGACTACGTTATACCCGAAGGGTGGGAGTCGTGCCGAAAATGCTTATATCCACTAACGACCAATGCCAATAACCCCGATCTGCGCGAGACCGTAAAGATCGATCCGGCAACCGGAAAAGCCCCAACGCCCGCAATCGGTCACTATCAAACCGCGATTGGATGTATATCAACTAGTAATTTCCGCACATTTGGATCGGCTTCTGGACTCGTTCAGGTGATGTTAAATGTAGTCTTTGGTGTAACCGGAGGCATCGCGTTCCTTTATATTATCTACGGTTCAATTACCATACTGACGTCGCGTGCAGATCCTGAGAAACTCAACCATGGGAAACGGCTAATCGTAGGTTCAATTATCGGTCTTCTCTTTAGCGTAGGAGCTGTGTTTATCGTCAACTTTGTTGCGACCAACATCCTCAAGATACCGGGGTTTGGTAAGTAGAAGGCCTTCTTGTGTTATGCGCTTCTTCGGAGTTTTATACCCGCAACGAGAGTTGCCGGAAGAATCATCAGTATCCCTGTGGGGAATCCTGTATTAGGGATCTGTGAAACACCCTTAACCTGAGGCTGAGAGGTGTTCGCACGTACCATAACGCTTAGCCGTAGGAACGGCGGTAGGGCGGGTCGTAGGACGAGCTTGAGCAACCGCGGCCTGGGTAGGAAATGCGGTTATGGTAGGCTCGGGGGTTGGGCTGATCACCGCGACGGTACTACCGGATGTCTTAAAGACATTATTTACAAAATGAAAACGGCTGTTTAATACTACGATGAAAACGATGACCACGATGAGTCCGAGGACGAACGAAAACATATAGCTTGTGCTGTTCATATGCCCCGATCTTACCATATTGGCGATGCAATTTCAAGTCCTATAGCACGCGCAGCTCGCTCATTGACACATTGTTTTTTGTGTATACTGGATGTATGGAAGACAAGGAACATGCTAATCCGCAGATAAAATTCGTCTGGGATGCGCCGCTTAGGCCCTATATTAAACGTAGTTCCGAAGTCCTTCGTTTTTACCTCGCCGTAACCCTCATTTGCTCGAGCATCGTGATACTCTTGGGGGATCCTATCCTTTTGCTTCCACTATGGGCGCTTCTTTTTATCTTTTACATTTTCACGGTAACCCCTCCCGAGATTATTACGAATAAAATAACGCAGTTTGGCGTTGAAACTGTGGGCGCGACCTACCGCTGGGAAGTACTTTCATATTTTTACTTTACCGAGCGGTTTGGGTACGATCAGTTGGTCATGGTAAGCCACGCTCCTGAGTTCCACCACATCTACTTGGTCGTCCCCAGCGAAAAAGTCAAAAGCGAGCTCGTACGACTCCTTTCACAACATCTCGTATATCAAGAACGGCCTGCGAGAACTATAACGGACCGGTTGATTGAATGGTTTTCAAAGCTCGTACCCCGTGAAGATACGGTTACGCAGACAGTCGCTTCCCAAAAGCCGTAGCCGGCATTTCTTTAACCCCAAAGTGTCGCGCCCATATGGTAACTCCTTCGTCAGTCGTCACCACACAGCCATTTACTTCTTTTGCGAGCATTATGAGGTCAAGGTCAGCAACACTGTCTAGAAAGCCGGTACGGGTGGCGTTTCGGTATCGCATTCTGAGCGTTTTAATTATTGCGCCGATAGCCTTCTGAAACGGCACCTTAGGAAGCACTTCTTTTCCCATCATCTCGGTTGCGGTCTTTTCAACTTCTTCCTCGGCAATCTGAAGGCCTCGATAGCTACGATTTCGGACGTCTTCGATAAGCCGGTAGAACACCGGCGCCGGAAACTGAACCTGTGAAGCGTCGGGGGCTTTGATTATAACCACCGAAAGGAGTTCTTTTAGAATATCTTCCTGGGGATTATCGAAAAACCCACTAATCTCGTCTACTATTCGCGGAGGCATATAAAGAACGGCCGAGTTATCGGCTTTTGAGCGGACGGCAAAATCAATCACCTTTTGCATGACTTCCTTGGTGGTGCCACCTAACGAAATGCCTGCTTCCATGTTAAAAAACAGATTGGTGTCGAGGATAAAGTGATCCATGCCGCAATTATATACCGAATTGATCTATTTAGTCACCTTGAAAAGCGTTGTGAAGATGTTTATTATTTGTGGATAAGTTATCCACAATCTATGAAGGTTTCGGTTTGGGTTGATTTCTTGCGCACTTTAACGGATGTCCAACAAGACAATCGCGTAATGTTTTCTATTCTTAATCAATTGCGCCCCATCGAATTAACCGAGGACACCTTGGTTTTGGGGAGCGAAAATCAGGGGATGACGATGTTCATTCAGAAGCGACTCCCCGAAATCGAAGACCGATTTTCGACATTTATTAAGAGACGTGTACGAATC
>JACOTV010000058.1 GCA_016178125.1 Candidatus Microgenomates bacterium
TCCCTCGGCCATAGGGTCAAGACGCCCCGCGTACCCAACTGGCTTTAAAGAGAGTTCGGGGTGTAGCGCGCGATATTCAGTGACGACCTCGAGCGGGGTTTGAGAAACGGGCTTATACAAAAGTACGGGCATGTCACAGGTATTGTATACTGAAAAAATGTCTACGTCTCCTCTTCGCTTCTCTTCTGAGTTTTTCTTTGGTTCAGCAATCTCGGCGTACCAAGCAGAAGGCGAGACCGGTACACGCCATGGAGATTGGGATGAGTACCTAGCACGACGAAAGTACCAGATTATCAGGCCCGGCGAGATAGGCCCTCAATGGTGGAAGAAGGGCGAAGCCGAACGCGATCTTAAGACAATGGCCAATCTCAACCTCACCATGCAACGCATTGGTATTGAATGGGCACGCATCGAGCCCGATGAGGGAATCATAAACCAAGAAGCGCTTGCCCGCTACCGAGAAATCCTAGACGAGATGAAACGCCTTGGCATATCTCCGATGCTCACCTTGTCTCATTATGTACTCCCTGACTGGGTCGCCAAACAGGGGGGCTGGCTAAACGGCAAAACAGTACAGTCGTTTTTACGATTTGTGCGCATAGTTCTTGCCGAATTCCCTGAAACAACGTACTGGCTCATCGTAAACGAACCCGCCGTTTTGCTGACTGCGGGATTTGTTCTCGGGTATTTTCCACCATTTGGAAGAAACATGTTCAGCTATTTCAGAGCGCGGAGAAACCTGATGAAAGCGATGACCGAAGGATATGCACTCATCAAATCAGTAAATACCACATCACAAGTAGGGAACGCATTTTCATTTGCATGGATGCGTCCGCATGCCCACGATTCATGGCTTGAACTGGCATTAACGGGAGCCACCAACTATTTACTCAATACTAACTATATAGATACGACTCACACCGCTATGGACTTTTTAGGAGTGAATTTTTATACCGGGTATTACATTGAATTTCATCCGGGCAAACTCGGTTTTTCTGTTCAAAAAGATGCGTCGGTTATGCGCGCGAGCTTGCCGCTTTCGATTGCGATACGGCCTCCGGCGTATCGGTCTGATTGGAGTTGGCCCATTGTTCCTGACTTTTTTCTACACCTCTTAAAGACTATGCAGAATCGCTACAACAAACCGATTTTCGTGACCGAAAACGGCATTGCTGACCGCGAAGACACCTATCGTTCGTTTTATATATTGACCCACCTGACCGCGATGTGGCGGGCGATCGAGTTGGGTGTCGATATTCGAGGCTATTTGTACTGGTCAAGTATTGATAACTTGGAATGGAACGAAGGGTACCAAAAGCGATTTGGTCTTATTGCACTCAACCACTTCACGGGTGCTCGTACCGTGCGCAAGAGTGCAAAAATGCTTGCAGAAATTGCAAAAAATAAGCGTATTGATCTTGAAGATCTTATCCCCCGATACATTCCCACAGCGCAGCAGGAAACAGCATACCGAATCACCGACCAACTCCTTCACGACCCACGCAAACACCACGCGCGGTGCACCTATCGTTAATTGGCCCCTATATGACCGATTGTATGGGCTGCGTATTGTGAGCCCGTTTTCATCGCACGCTGAATATCTTCGTGTTTTAAGTATGAAGCAATATATCCTGCGGTATATGCGTCTCCGGCACCGGTTGTGTCGACTATTTTTTTTGGGCTCAATGCTTTTTGAAAATATACTCGATCAGCGTGATAGGTATAACTTCCCCGTGATGCATCGGTTATAACCAGCAACTTGTTCTTCATGATCGGAAGATGTTTAAACACCGAAGTGGTTAAATCGATTTTCTTAACGGGTTTACCAACAAGCAGTGAAAACTCGTCGGCGTTTAGAATCAACATGTTTGCGTGTTCGAGGACCGCCTCAATCTGTGGCTTGGGCAGCACACATTCGCGCTTTCCTAAGTTCACCACAATGAACGTTCCCGCTTTACTTAATCGCTCCATGGCAAGCAGTCGGTACTGAAGCGCGCCGTCTGGCATGTGCCCCATATAGACGGCGCGCACTTGTTTGACTACGCGTAGAATGTGCTTCTCAGCGGTTGTATGCCGTCGCGGCGAGCTGTGTACAATGATCGACCGCTCGCCGCTTGGGGAAAGCAAAATGATTGAGACACTTGTGTCGGTCTGATTAAAGAGGGTATATTTTGTCGAGACTTTGGATTTCTGAAACCGTTCGAGGATGCTTTTTCTGAATACGTTATTCCCAATCATCCCCACAACCGCGGTGCGCAATCCATGTTTTCGACAGCCAATGGCGACATTTGCCCCACCACCGCCGACACGATCAAGTCGAGCATGAATCCATTATAGAGAATAATTAAGCGAATTCGTATATAATCGGGAACCTATGGCTCTTGAAACCGAACCGACCATGTATGCGCCTTCTCTGATTACCGCAGATCGTATAAAATCTGGCTGGAACGAAGCTACTCACTTAGACGGCGTGACACTCAAGATCGGTGCACCAAAGCGACTCACCTATAACCACCGCCAACGCATTGTTGATCTCTCGATTCTTATGCG
Organism: Candidatus Microgenomates bacterium; assembly: GCA_016178125.1. GTDB lineage: Bacteria > Patescibacteriota > Microgenomatia > UBA1406 > GWC2-37-13 > JACOTV01. Next base: position 2,551 of record JACOTV010000058.1, read on the forward strand.
CGGGCCTACCTTGTTGGGAATTCAGTATGTGGACCAAACCGCACCCGATGACGACCCCATGAAACGATGGAAGCGCATGAAACTCGTGCCCCACGAAGGTGATTTTTGGCCCATTGCAGAGACCTCGCTTTTGGGAACAATCGAAGACGACGAAGTCAAAGTAACGCTGACCGAATTACTCCGAAGACAACCAGGTGAATTTCCCCGATTTACGCATGAACAGTATATGTGCGTTTCTGACGGTTCAACATACCTAACAATTGCACCCGGAATGCCATCTCAGCTCAGTCCAACTCGAGAAAAAGAAATACTCCAAGCCGTTGGAATTTTAACGGACCGGTAACCCTGTATAATTTCGCTATGCTTACGATCATATGTGGCGAGGATTCGGTGAAATCGCGTGAGTATCTACAGTCGCTTATTGCGCAGTACAAGAAGAAATCCATCAACCCGCAGTTTGTCAGCAAAGAAGATCTGCCTAAACTAGCCCAACCCGACGTACAAAGTATGGATTTATTTGGTAACGAAAGTGTGTATGTAATTGAGAATCTGAATAAGATTCTCGGGCGAAAATCGGCAAAAGATACCTGGTGGAATGCACTCGAGGCAATTCAACGGAATCCCCAGGTGATTCTTTTGGATTGGGAAAAAGAAACATCGCTTCGGGACCTACGCATCGGCAAAATGGGGACTGTCAAGGAATTTAAGCCCGATGCGAATGTATTTATGTTCGTTGAGACATGTGCGCCTAAAAACCTAGAACGGTTCGTCATGCTTCTTGACAAAGTCGCAACGCCCCAAAACGAAATGCTTATTTACATTCTGCTGACCCGCCACATACGAAATCTATTGCTTATTGCCCTCGGCGATCCTCCGGCGAGTTTGCAGCCGTGGCAACGGGGCAAACTCGCCGCACAAGCCAAACTCTGGGACCCCACACAACTGACTGATTTCTATGACAAATTACTGGCGATCGAAGTCTCACTTAAGTCGGGCAAGAGCATTTATTCACTGAAAGAGTCTATCGAGATTGTTGCGTGCTACTACTTGCGTTAGGACGCGGTGCGTGGCGGGATTGTTTGCAGTGCCTCAAACAGCCCGTGCTGTATTTCACGAGGATTGTCGATATCGTCTCGCGGAATACCGGTAAGCCCGGGCACATCATATCCGCGTGTATACATTAAAGGTGCATGCAAGTTCATGCGCCACACTTCATAGATAGTGCCTGAGGGAAATGTGCTTACGCTGTCGACTCGTATATCCTCTACGATGCCGATGGTATTATCTTTAGACCTAAATAATTTCAACTGATTGCTCTTGCTTCCTAATAGCCGTAATCGCTCGTGATGCGTTTCACATCGTTGTAGGAGTCGTGCTTTAAGATCATCCGCTTCGCTTAATCCATCGGGAACCTCAACCGCAGCGTAGCCCGTGTCAGATAGAGTTGTTACCCACCGAAGCACATCAAGAGCTCGCGCTCCATGTTCCCGAAGATCCTCAAATGATCCATACTCGATTCGTGTGTCAGTTACACCGGCTTCCGGCCACTTGCGAAAGAGGATCTCTGCGCGGCCCTCACTAAAGAGTCCGATATCGATTGCTTCAACATCGCTCTCCCGTTTTTCGGCCGTTGATCCATCGAGAAAGCCTACATATATCGCAGGATTAGTAGTAATTGAACCGTCCACATGCACCTCGTCATAGTCGCGCCCTCGTACTTGGATCGTAAGCATCTTATTGCCCGTGCTCCCCATTTCGGGAAAATAGTGACCCAATACTTCAACATCGCGGCTATTCAGATCATATAAATGAAAGCCTGTACGCTCAACTTGGTCAGCATAGCGATCAAATACGGAATCGAGTTGTTCTCGAACCGTATCAAACAGCGCTAGTTCTGAGAGCATACGAGGCTCTCCTTCGTGCGTCATAGGAGCGTATTATACAGGATCAGAGTATGTCAGAAAAATGTCAATTAACTTTTGAAAGTATTGATATAATTTATCAATGAAACTCAATCCATCGGTATTTAAGGCCTACGACATCCGTGGCGTCTACCAAAAAGACATCGATGCCGAAAGCTTCGAGCCGGTCGCTCGTGCGATCGTTGAGTTTTTTAAAGCAGACCTCAACACCGCCCACCCCACCATTCTCTTGAGTCGTGATATGCGCATTGGTTCGCCTCCGTTATATGAGACCGCAAAAAAAGTACTCGTTGCCTCGGGGGCCACGGTCATTGATGCTGGCCTTTTGCCCACGCCTACCTTTTATTACGGCGTCCTTAAATACCAATACGACGCAGGCATTCACATTACGGCGTCCCATAATCCCGCAGAATACGTAGGTACTAAATTTGTAAAACGAAACGGTCAGAAAATTATTAAGATCGGGAAGGCGACTGGTATGGATCGCATTCGGGAAATGGCAATGGCCAATACCTTCCCCGCGTATACGAACGACGGAAACGTCGTGGTGAAGGAGGGGATTCTGGCAGACGAAGTTGCCGACGCCATGGCCGAAGTCGACGCCACCAAAATTAAGGCCTTTACCATAGCCGCAGACCCCGCAAACGGTATGGGCGGGCTCTACATAACCGAACTCATGAAACATATCCCCGGGACCCTCACCATGATCAACGAAAAACTCGACGGTAATTTCCCCGCCCACCAGGCCGACCCCCTCGACTTCAATAACCTCATTCCTTTGCAGGAAAAAGTAAAAGAAATCAAAGCCGATGTAGGGTTTGAGCCCGACGGCGATGGCGACCGCATATTCTTTATCGATGAGCGCGCCCAAGTAGTCCCAGCAACTCATATATCGAGCCTCATTGCGAGCGAAGTTCTCAAAACGCACAAAGGCGCCAAAATCATCGTCGATATCCGCTATACCCGCAACGTAACCAATGTTGTTGAAAAGAACGGCGGTTCAGTCAGTATCAGCAAAGTTGGCCATGCGTTTATCACCGAACAAGTAAACAACGAAGGCGCGTTTTATGCCGGCGAATCAAGCGGCCACTTTTATTTTGGACAAACGGGCGGCGCCGAGTCGGCAGTCAAGGTAATTTTGTATGTGCTACTTGCGATGAGCGAAACGGGCAAGCCGCTTTCTGCAATTCTTAAGGACTTAGAAACCTCTTCTGAATCAGGCGAAATTAATTTTGTTCTCCCCGACGGCTCAAACACAAAAGCGCTTATGGAAGAGATTGCCGAAGAGCACAAAGAGGGAACCGCCAGCTGGCTAGACGGAGTGTCTGTCGACTTTCCCGATTGGCGATTTAATATTCGCTCGTCAAACACCGAACCGCTCCTCAGGCTCAATGTTGAAGCTCAGACTCCCGAACTTATGAAAGAAAAATTCCAGCTCATGATCGACCGCATTACTTCATCAGGCGCAAAAATAAAAGAAGCAGGGCACTAAGCCGCAGGCTGCAGCATACGACTTGCCTGAATAGGATCCATAAGTCGTGTCCCTTGATCTCCATGAACAAGCCGAATAGCGGCAGCAACCGGCTTCCCAAGCCACTCAGCAGTTTCCTGAGCCCCTCCGTGATCGACTAAAAATGCTGCCCCGAGAACGGGAATACCCCGATCATTTAGTTCCTGAGCGCGTCGAATCGTCGCTGGCATGTCGCACGTTTCCCCTACGATAAGCGCATTGTGTGGTCTTTGGTCGGTGGAGGAAACCTCGTTTACATGGCTCCATAAATAGGCTAGGTCTTCTGCGTCCGTTATATCTACTATGAGATCAGGGCGTGTAAACCGGGCCGACAACGCAGTCATCGCGGTCATACGTACGGCATTGGCCGCATGCCAGGCACGCACATCGTCGTCGGGGGGCATATGATTAAGACCCGCAAACAAAAGATCACCATCGGCATTTTTGCGTGCGTTTGTAAGCGCATGTTCATGGAAGCTTGTCCACAGCTCATGAATCGCTGCGCGATACTCAAGAGCGCGATTCACATCTTGTAGTGTTTTTTCGGCACCCGCCTTTGCCCGGTCGTAGGAATGTCTTATAGCCTCAATTCTTCTCATCATGAAAGGCTCATTATACAGGAATCAGGCAATGACTTATATCAAGGGCTCACACTCCTACCATAATGTACAATGGGAGAATGTCACGCTCTGCAGAATTCATTAGACCGCTTGCAAAAGCGACTGCCGTAGCAACGGCAGCAGGTGCAGCTTTCGGTGTTGCACAATCGATTGGGGTTACAATAGAACACCATCGTCGAAGAGCTCATCAAAGCCTTGATCCCCATCCTGCTATTTCTAAAACGGTTCGCTTTGTCGAAAATACCACCGCCGTCGAATCAAGTAGTTGGGCGGCAGTTCACCGAGAATTGCATCACGGACATGCCGATGCATCGCTTAGCCCGTTTATGAACGTCGCACGTGCTATTCATTGGGTAGAGGAGCATCCCGACGAAGCGGGTGACATTGAGATTCCTGAGTCGTTCCCGCATCTTGACCCTTATGTTGATGCATTCTCGCGCGACGACGTATTAACAATAGGCGGCCATGCAATCGAATCGCTGCAAGACAGAATGGGTGACCAATACCAACCCCCAGAAACCTATTCCCGTGAGCAACTCGACACTCTATTTCACCCAGAGGAGCCGCAGTATTACTACAAAATGGAGCCACCAAAAAAAGATGGGGATTATTCATATGAAGAGACGGAAGCAATTTTGCTGCGTGATCCGCATTCTCCGATTCTCATTCCGCCAGATAAAAAAGGTCACCAAAATGGCCTTCGGGGTGTATATAAATACAATGTTCCCCTCTTCCAGCACCCACGTAATTTGTTTAAAAAGCATCCTGAGTTTAAACCCGTTGACTTACGGGATCCTGAGCTAAGCACAGCACAAAAGGCCGCCGCATGGACCGCTGGTTTTCTGATTGCGAGCGGAGCTGTGTTTGCTGCGCGCCGCGACTTTAGTCGCAAAGGCGTCGTTATTGCAGCGGCAGCAGGAAGCGCTGCAAACTTGGCGCGTATTCCCACCTATCTTAATGGCGGAAAAATCACCAACGCGGCAGGCCACTTTGGCCCAATGGACGAGCAAAAACTTGAAGAAGCACTGTTTAGCCGCGACTCGCTCCCCGAGCTGAATCGCGACGGTTCGGTATCGACCAATACCGTTCGCGCGGGAATACTCGGTAAGGCGCTCGGTGTACTGACTCTTGACGAAGTCGGTGGACAAGGAGATCACCACGACTATCCCGAAAATATTCCGTATACTACCAAAACTGGTTGGGAAGGATTTAAAGAAGCTCCTTTTGGTACCGTTACCAAAATGATAGCCGAAAGTAGATTACCGTTTCTGAATGAAGGCAAGCAATTTGATGGAATAGCGAAAAAAGACCGCCCCGACATGCCAACGCCCGGGGTGCTGCTTATCCAACGCCGGCGTGCGGAACAACGTTTTGGTTCTCACCCTGACTATCCATCAGACGCTGCATAACAGCATTAAACCCAGTATACTTACCACTTCTTATGGCCGAACAACTACAGCCCCGTGAGGGGTTTTTGCATTCATATGAGGGTTTTAGAGACTTGCGCATGCGGCGTTTGCCGGATTTGCATGGCAACGAAGGCAACCCCAACCGCGGAAAAAATCCCATTAACCGCCCGCCACGCCACCTTGTTCCTGCCGATATGGACCAAGGCGGATATGTGGGGAGCACCTTCACTCCTGAGGAGCTGAAACTTATTAATCCCGCAATTCGGCTTTTGACCGTCATAGCACAATCCGGATATCAATTTGAACAAGATTCCAATACTACCTGCGCGCCGCTTACCGATCTTATCGTGGCGCGCTACGCCGACGACGAGTCGCGTGCCACCTTTGCCCAGGCAGTTTTTTTGGGCACTCATCACCTTGTAGATTTCGCATCCGCAACGTTTCCCGCACATGCACCCGCATTGGAAGGGCTCTTTGAGGTTTCAGGCGACGAGGGGATCCGAGTCGCCGTTCACAAAAGTCGTGACTTATTAGAAAAAGCAGTGCAGGGGACTCAGCCATCGGTATGCGACCTATTGCCGCGTCCCAAAAGTTTCGCAAACCTACGCGTCGACGGATACGAACGCTGGGAAATTCAGTGCCCTGGCATGGTTTTGGGACGCCAGATTATGGCCTCGGCCGCACAAGCTGCCGAGGAG
>JACOTV010000052.1 GCA_016178125.1 Candidatus Microgenomates bacterium
CCTGTTCCCAAACGGTCGAGGTTATGCGGTGGTCTTCGTCGTAGTTAAAGGCAAGTTCGCCGTCAGTATGCCGGGTAAGAACAACGGTTGGATTGAGATAAGTATCTGTTTTTTGATCGATTACTTCTCGGATTTCGGCACGTCTTTTTTCAAAATGGCTCCATCCAGGAATGCGACGGTGACGCTCGAGTCGTGCGCGTTGGAGGTCATTATCTTGGTATAAACTGTTCCAATCGTTTAACAAATCATTTCGATCATACCTATAAAATTCGTTTTTTGAAGGAGCTGCGTGGTAAAGGAGATGTAAAATCGCGTCCCCATCGAGCGGTTCTGAAACAAACACAAAGTGCTCGTCCCCTGTCTTATGGTCTGGTACTTTTGCAGCAAGGATTTCAAGATGTGCTAAGTAGTCGTAATCCATCCTCATTTCTTCGGTGAAAAGTCCATCAGTTGGAGGCTTATCGCCCAGGACCCGGGTTACGGTAGTCAACCGTGCAAACCGCGGCTCATATTCTATTGGCTGGTGTGTTCCCTCTTCTCGTCGTCCCATTGACGTATTATAGGAGACACGGCGCCTACTGACAAGTTAATTGTATGAGCACGAAGTGATCCCCCAGCGTATGCTAGACTGAATTGTCCGGGTGAATCCGGCGCATATGAATAGACTCATTGTTATTATCGTTCTGGCAATTGCCCTGGGGAATGTTGCTGTGTTGGATTATTTATACCTTTCGCGAGATTCTTCTCAGCCTGTTACCACAAAGGAGATAACGAAAATAGTAAAGGAGGTCGTTACCACTGTGCCACCTCAAATTGACAACAAATGTTCGGGAAGTTGTCTGAGCGCGATTCGTGAGGCGACTGCTGAGGCGGCCCCGCGAGGCGGGGCCGCCGCATTCACAACCGGAACTCGCACAACCATTCCACGAGCCACAGGTATCGGAGGAGAATCATTCATTACATTGGCAACCGGTTCGTTTCATTCTGAATACGATTGGGCCGATGTGCCCGGCGCACAAGTCACCATCGACCGCGCAACATATGGGGATTTAAAGAGCGTTATTTTTGAAGCAGTTATTAATACCCCAAACGGAAACGAAGATGTGAATCTCAGACTGTATAACGACACGGCAAAACACCCGGTATGGTTTTCGGAGCTCTTGTTTCCGAGTGGGACTGAAACCCATTTTTTGGTTTCACAGAATATGACGCTTGACCCCGGAACCAACATATATAAAGTACAAATGAAAACGCAGTTTGCGACAAATGCGAGCCTTGATTTAGCGCGCATTCATATTACGTCTTACTGATCGCATCAGGGGGTGCTTGGGGCGGGAGTTCTTTCTCTTTTTTTCTCATACTCACCTGTTTCGACTGCACGTAGATAAAGTAGATGCCTGCGATAAGGAGAATGATTCCCCCAGTAAGATAGATGAGCGAGTTGAGGAGGTCTATGTCGCTTGTGGCCGGCGCTGTAGTTTGTTGAGTTGTAGATGCGCCGGCCACCGCAGGCGCGTCGTTTGCGGTTTGCAGACCCTCCATGGGGGCTGACTCAGTGCTTTGCGGGTCTTCGGCCAATCCTGGCTGATTCGTAAGCGCGCTTCCTGCATTGGCTTGCTGTTGCTGATTCGGCATTGCCTGTTTACGTTTTGGATCAATCGTTGGGCTTGGGCCCTCTTTTTGAGTAAACGTAAGGGTCACTGTTTCTGATGCATCTCCCCTATCTTTAGATACGGCATATACTGAAATAGCGACATCTTTTTCTGACACACAGGATCCGTATACGTATCCCTGACTGTCGCTTGGCGCGGGGTTAGTTGTACACGTTTGCCCATCCTTGGGGTCGGTGATTTTAAATTCAGCCTTCTCACCGGTTGAGGGCTGGGAATCGGGGGCATCGCCCTGAAGAAGCTTAACCTTGACCTCAAGCGGCTTGCCTGCGGGACCTGATTTGGTTTGCGCTTCAATCTGAACGCGCCCCGCAGCAAACACCGAAAACGGCTGGATAAGCAAAAGGAGGAGTCCAATAAAAAGCGCCATAGGTTTCATTATACTCATCAGAACGGCGCGCGCAATATACGCGATAAGTATGCGGTGAGGTACGCTATAATAAGCTATGAAAAATATCTTCAAGATCATCAAAATCAGCAAGCCCATGTATGGGCTTTTTGCACTTTCGATGTTTCTGATCGTCCTAGGGGCTGCGCTCGACATGGTTACCCCTTTTTTTAATAAGCTCATCGTTGATCAAATCGTCACCAAAATATCAGGCCAGGGGGGCGACGTGAATCATTTAGCAACACTCATTGCCCTATCGTTTGGTGTTAGTTTCATAGGGCTTGTATTCACCGGCTTCAGTAATCGACTGGGAGATCATATCGCCGGTCGGGTTCGTAGGTTTCTAACCGAACGGTTTTACTACAAAATCCTTTCTCTACCGCAGAGCTATTATGACTCCGAAATTTCGGGGAAAATCCTGAATCAGCTTAATCGCGGCATTTTGATTATTCAGACCTTCATGAATACTATGTCGAACTTTTTCTTGCCGACATTACTCCAAAGTGTGTTTACTGTTGTGTTTATGGCGTACTACAGTATTCCTGTAGCCTTTTTTACGGCCATTCTCTTCCCTATTTATCTCTACTTAAGCCATCTTTCGACTAAGGAATGGGGTAAAGAGGAAGGAAAGAAAAACGCCATTGAAGACACTACCCGTGGTCGCATAAACGAAGTAATCGCGAACATAAAATTAGTTAAAAGCTTCATTACCGAACATATTGAATATAAGACCGTTTCGGAGAACATGCGAGAAAGTAACAAAATATATGCGCGTCAAAGTACTACTTTCCATATTTACGATTTCTTGAGGAACTTGAGTCTTATTATCGTCTTTACAATCGTGATGATAATCGTGTTTTATAACACCTATTCCGGGAAATTGTCAGTCGGAGAAATGGTGCTTCTGCTGCAGTTATTAAACCAAGCGCAGCGTCCTTTGTTTGCTATGTCATTTATTTTGACTCGTGTCCAGGAAGCCGAAAATGGATCAAAAGAGTTTTTCCAAATTCTCGAACTTCCCTCGACCGAAGACTTCGATAGAACGATTTCGTATAAAAAGCTTGAAAAAACAAACATCGTTTTTGATAAGGTCTCTTTTAAATATGAAACGTCTGACATGGTTCTTAAGGATATTTCTTTTGATATTCAGGAGCGCGAAAAGGTTGCGCTTGTGGGTCATAGTGGAGTCGGAAAATCAACAATAGTAAGTCTTATTTTGAAGTTTTACAATCCGACAGAAGGCACAATACTCCTCAACGGCACATCGTATGCAGAGCACGATCACCGGTTTATAAGAAATAACATTTCGCTCGTATTTCAGGAGAATGAACTGTTTTCGACAACGATTAAAGAAAATGTTGCATACGGTAGTCCGGACGCAACCGAAAAAGATGTCATTAAAGCGTTAAAACTGGCAAACGCCTGGGACTTTGTTAGTAAGTTTAAAGACGGATTGGAGAGTCTTGTCGGAGAACGTGGAGTGCGGTTGTCAGGCGGACAGAAACAGCGTATACAGATTGCGCGTGCAATACTCAAAAACTCGCCCATTCTTATTCTCGACGAGGCAACCTCAAGCCTTGATTCAAAGAGCGAAATGGAAGTCCAAAAAGGGCTCGATAATTTGATGAAAAACCGACTCACGATTATTATCGCACACCGCTTTTCGACCATCCAAAATGTCGACAAAATCATCGTCGTTGACGAAGGAACCATCGTCGACATGGGAAGCCCTCGTGAGTTGTCACAGCGCCCTGGAGTATATAAAGATCTGCTACAATATCAGGTCTCGGGCAACAAGAAGCTTTTGGCCTCGTTCGAGATCTATTAATGAGCCAAGTAGAAACTCACAGAGTACCACACATAGACCAGTTACGTGCTTTTCAGCAAGCGGTTCCTGAGCTTGGCGCAAAATGGCTGCAAAGCGCCGAATGCACCGACGAAGTGCGTGGCGCTGTTCTTACGATGCGCGAGCGCGCTTCCCAAGAATCCCCCTCCGGCAGCCGCCTCATAAATAGAGCAGTCGATCTGGCAATTCCCCTATATCAGTTAAACGTCCGCGAACCTGCACGTTTTCGTAAGTATCAACGACACGGGTATCCCCGTGATCCGTATGTTATTCACCCGCTCCAGGTGGGGCTTCATAGCATTGGTGAGCCTGTGCGACTTGAGGCAGTATCTGAGACGGCCGTCAATGTTCTACACGCAGTGCAAGAGCCGTATGATTCTCGAGTGGTTGCCGCAAGCCCCCTTCATGACGGACCTGAGGATGTTACCGGTATCGTCGGATTTGGCGAGATTCCCGTTAGTACGGCATGGGAGAATCTGGTGAAATCGTATCTTGGCCATGGGGCGGGCTCCGACCAGGAAGAAGTCGCCCCTGAGACGGTGAATGATGTTTGGAGTATTATCCATGCGGTCACTAATCCGAGTCCAGACGAGGTCCGGGCTATGCGCCCCGAGATTCTGCGGAATCCATTTGTGCGTGACGTAATAGGGTACCTTCAGGCGCGCGCCGGGGATCAAATGCGCGCCGATGCTGTGCCCGATCAAATCGTAAGTACAATCGCGGCGCGTCATATGCTTCTATCACGAACACTCGGTAATGATTTCGTTCGCCTCGCCAGTTGCTATTTAAAAAGCGCTGACCGTGCAAACAATATGAATACCGCAGGTACCAATCTCGGTAAATTATATGACGCTCATTTTAATGCCGAATTGGCTCGTTTGCTGGGCTTACCTATTGCTACAATCACCATGTTTGGGCTCAGTAAAAATGGGTATAGCATAGGTCATAACCCTGGATCCGTTGAAAGCGATTTTCACGAAAAGAAAATGCGCGAGCAATATGTGATCATCGAGAATGATAGAAACATGCGGCGAGAGCAGGGTCTTCCCATGCCCGAAATGCACTTTTCATTTCCCGGAAGCGGCGATATGCATTCGTACCCTATTGCCGCAAATCAAATTCCCATAACTACCCAGACAGAGCGCCGCGGATCGATATCATCGGATCCGGCACTTCAGTTTGCCGTCTCCATACCCGATCGGCAAATCCTTGAAGAACTCATGAGGACACGGACCATCGATGTAATATATGACAAGAGTAAATCAAGGTTTAAAGCTAGGCGCATATTGTGCGACACCTGTGTTGAACACGAATGATGCTTCTTCTATACTCTGCGTATACATGAAAAAAGCCTGCGGATTGCTTTTGTTACTTCTTTTTTTGAGAATCCCCACGCCGTTATTTGCACAAACGGCAACGTTTACTTCTCAGATCATCGATAGCTCAAACTCTGGCGACGATAAGGCAGTCGCCGATATCGATATGGACGGCCGGGCCGACGGCGTTCTCGGCGGATCGTCGCTTGTTTGGTATTCTGGAGGAGAAAATTTTGCCAAGCATACAATCAGGTCGGGTGTTATCTTCGAGCAATATACGACAAATATGGCGGTTGGTGACGTCGATGGCGATGGTGATACCGATGTGATAGCCCCCGATGGCGCAGGTCAAGGGAATGTATTGTGGTTTGAAAATCCTAAACTATCTCCCCCTTCGGGCAAGACCTCTGACCCTAAAATAGAGGCAAACTGGGTCCAACATACTGTTGGTACGCACGGCAGTTATGCTCATACGGTTGAGGCAGGCGACTTAAACGGAGATGGCCGTGCCGATATCGTAACCAGTGGAAATGGTTCGGGACACGTGTGGTTATTTCAAGGAAAGGATTCGTTTCGCAATATCGATATCACTGCACAGTCAAACGCCGGCGTCCGCCCGGCCGATATAAATCGAGACGGCAAACTTGATTTGGTGTTTAGTTCGGGATGGTTGCAAAACAATGGCGATGGATCATCGTTTACGACGCACTCGGTGAATGGATTTCAGGGAGAAGAAGTTGGCGCCGGAGACCTAAACGGAGACGGAAAGCTCGATATCATTGGATCTTCTAATGCCCATGAACGCGGAACCGTGAGTGTCTTTTTTGCGCCCACCGACCCGACTTCTTCAACATGGACGTCCAAAGTACTTGATGCCAACATGTGTTCGCATCGGCCGGTTGTTACGGATTTTAATAACGATGGTCGCAACGATGTACTTTTGGGTTGTGAGTTAAAAGAAACGAGTGTCTATATGAACCAGGGAAACAATACCTTTCAAAAGACCCAAATCGACACAAAGTCAGGCCATAATGCCGCAGTCGGTGATCTAAATGGGGACGGAAAGCCCGATATATTTGCTTCAGATTACATAGACAATCCCCCGGTCAAAGTGTACATAAATACGATGTCAGGAGGCACACCGCCGACTCCAACCCCCGGTGGCGCAAGTGTCACCCCAGGAGGTGGAACTACTACATGGGATAAATGGAAATACATTCATGCCGATTCAACCCGGCAAGGGACCCAAAACTTGTGGGGCATGGGAATGGGCGACATAGACGGCGACGGTGATGGCGACATTGTCGCGGGGTCATATTACTACCTCAATCCGGGGGGGACTATGGAAAGCGCATGGGTTAGAAAGACTGGGTTATCTGATGGTAATCTCGTTGAAAATTTGGACGGTGATAAATTTGGTGATGTAATAGATTTAGGCGGTAGCCCAAGATGGCTTGAATGGGATGGGTCGGCTCTGTCTGTGCAGGCCTCGGGCAACGGTCCAGCTGGTGCACAAGGCGCGGTCGTTGGGGATGTTATCGCAGGCGGCACGAAGGAAATTGTGTACTCATCGTCGGGTGTAGGAATCGTTTTGGCTCAAATAAACGGATCTACAATTAATACCTCGGTTATATCGACTGGGAACGTTGCAGACGAAGGCGTTGATTTGGGGGACTTTAATGGCGACGGGAAATTAGACGTTGCCGCAAGCGATGGTAATAATTCGATTTGGTTTGAAAATAATGGGACAACCAGCAACTGGCCCCGCCACACCGTTGGCCCCGCCGATCACGGCGAAAATGGTGGTGGTTATACCGATAAGACACACGTTGCCGACATCGACGGAGATGGACGCCCCGATATTTTACTCTCAGAAGAAGTCTTTACCCAAGACCCTATCGCCAATACCTACTGGTTTAAAAACCCGGGAGGAGCCGCAACCGGGCAATGGGAGCGCCATATTATTGCGACGCAACATTCGACAAATTCGATGAGCGTCGCCGATATGGATCGAGACGGCGATATCGACGTCATTACCGGTGAACATTATGGTGACCTCGAAGTGGTAGTTTGGGAAAACGTGAGCAAAGGAGCTTCGTGGGTGAAACATCTGGTTGATACGGGGAAAGAAAGTCATGGAGGAACGCGGGTATTTGATCTCGATGGCGACGGAGACCTCGACATCGCAAGTATCGCCTACGACAAACCCGAAGATTTGCACATTTGGCGAAACGATAATACCGTGGGCGGTGGTGGTGGCACCTGTCCTAAAAAGCCCTTAGGAGACGCCAATTGTGACGGGAAAGTGAGTCTGGCCGACTATTCTGCGTGGCGAAGTGAATTCACGGGCCAACTCACCACAAAAACGGCTGATTTTAATACTGATGGCAAAGTAAGCCTGGCAGACTACAGTACGTGGCGAACGAGTTTTACAAAGGGTCTTTAGTGAATTTTACGCACGACCGCTTTTACGATGCCATGAATCTTAAGTTCATCGATGGGGTAAAATGGCGGGTACTTAGCGTTTGCCGACGCAAGGTACATTTTTTGGCGGTCTTTATCTTTTCTGAGAATTTTGAGTGTCCATTGACGGTCTATTTCGGCCAAAACGATGTCTTCGGCGGTTGCGTTCTTTCGGCGCTCTATGATAACCAAATCGCCGTCGAAAATGCCCATCTCGATAAGTGAATCCCCCGATACGGTCAAGAGAAACGAGGTAACTGGGTCTTCTATTAAATATTCGTCGAGCGTGAGGTATTTTTTATCTTCCTCAGAAAGTATGGGATACCCAGCCTTTACCAGTCCCAAAAGCGGGAGACTGAAAAATTTGCTTGCCGGGGCTAGTTTGCCGTTATGTTTTTGCAAAATGCCCTCTTCGATGAACTGCTTCACCATCTTGAACACGCTGTTTTTTGAGGAAAACCCAAACAGTTTGAGCATCTCGCCATACGAAGGTAGCCGGTGGTGTTTTTTATAGAATCTTTTTAACGTATCTACTCTGTCTGTTTTCATACTGTAATCATAGTGAACGACTGTTCACATTGTCAACAGTATTTAAAAATGTGATTACTCCCCCGCGCATGAAATAAAATGATATAATAACGAATACTTTTGGAACGTTTGTGAACTCAAGCGACCCTTGAGTTCATTTTTTTAATATGGAAATCAGAAACATCGCCATTATCGCGCACGTGGATCACGGGAAAACCACTCTCGTTGATGCGTTACTTAAGCAAACCCACACCTTCCGTGATAACCAGAAAGAAATGACCCAAGAGCTTATCATGGACTCAAACGATCTCGAACGCGAAAAAGGAATCACGATTCTTTCTAAAAACACCTCTGTTTTTTACAAAGACACCAAGATTAATATTATAGACACCCCCGGTCACGCAGACTTTGGTGGCGAAGTTGAGCGCGTCATTAATATGGCCTCAGCCGCGCTCCTCTTGGTTGATGCTTCAGAAGGCCCACTCCCCCAGACAAAATTTGTTCTTAAAAAAGCCCTCGAAGCAAAACTTAAAATTATACTTCTCATCAACAAAATTGATAAAAAAGATGCACGTGCAACCGAGGTAATTCACGAAGTAGAAAGCTTATTTCTCGAGCTGGCGCATGACGAATCGGCGCTCAACTTCACGACCATTTTTGCGGTCGGACGCGATGGTAAGGCGTTTCTCGAG
>JACOTV010000053.1 GCA_016178125.1 Candidatus Microgenomates bacterium
AACGGAGCTCATCGATTGCAGACATGGAAGAATTATACTAAACAATCGTTCTTCTAAGTAGCATACATGCCCCCTTGCCTTCCCCCGTGAAACGGAGTGGAGACGAGGAATTGGAGATAGGAACGAACCGATAATGCGGATACGGGTCAAATGGCACGGGAGGCAAAGAGCCGAGAATCTGAATGGTCTAAAAGACCTGCTGCATTTGGCCCGGAGACGTATTTTCGGTGAGTGACGAGGGACCAGGTAACATGCAAGTGTGAGATCCTATCGCTTTACTACGTTTCGCTCCAGGATGGCAGAGGGGAGAATTTATTTCACCTGATCGATGATTTTATTGAACACTGCAGGATGTTCGACGGCGATCTGTGAGAGGATTTTACGATCGACTTCGATATTGTTTTTCTTGAGTGCGTTCATGAAGGTACTATATTTCATGCCCTTTTCGGTGACTGCAGCGTTGATGCGAACGATCCAAAGGGTGCGGAAGTCGCGCTTACGACGTTTACGACCATGAAACGCATATTGACCTGCGTGCAGGGTGGCTTCTTTGGCCTTGCGGAACAAGGTGCTTCGGCTCATCCAATAGCCCTTAGCAAGCTTCAATACTTTTTTGTGGCGTTCTCTTGTGCGTGTACCTGATTTGACTCTCATAGGTTTGTATTATACTTTATGCAAGGCCAAGAATGCGGCGAATCTTTTTCGCAGCCACACCCGTGGTTTCTTTAATAGTCTTCAAGCGACGCACCTGAGCCTTTGATTTATTGGATCGAAGATGGCGCAAATAATGAGAACGGTGAAGAACTTTCCCGTTTTTGGTTACTTTGAAGCGTTTTGCTGCTCCTTTATGTACTCTCTGTCTGGACATATTATTTTTTTCTGGAAACTACTGCGCGAATTACTCTTCCCTCAACGCGTGGTTCTTTGGAAATATTGACGTCTCCCAGGCTGGCGATGAACTTTTTAACGAGTTCTATGGCCATATACTTTTTGCCCATCTCCCGCCCTTTGAGCGTGAGGTTCAGGCGTACCTGGTTTCCCTCTTCCAAAAACTCTTTTCCTTTGTGCTCAAGCCGCTCCAAATCGCCTGAGGCGATAAAGAGTGAAAGCTTGATGTCTTTCACAATGCTCTTCTTGATTCCTTTTTTGGCTTCTTTAAGCTTTTTTTCTTCTTGATATAAAAACTTTTTAAAATCGATTATCTTGGCTACTGCTGGCTTGGCATTGGGGGCGATGAGGATTAAATCCTGCTCGCGCTCTCGTGCCTGAGCCATTGCTTCTTCCCGTGAAATCACGCCTATCTGGTGACCTTCGTTGTCCACCACCCTCAGGGGTGACGCCTGGATTCTATCGTTTATCGTATAGAACTTGCGCGGTTGACGGGCTTGATTTTTATTATGTCTCAATACTTCGTTTGACTGTCTTCACAAAATCACTAACTGTCTGAAGACCTTCGTCTTTGCCTTCCCGGGTACGAACTGTTACTACAAAATCGTCCCGAGATACCTCTTTATCTCCTATTATAACCATATAGGGCACTTTTTGTAAAGTCGCGCTCCTTACCTTTGATTGCATGGTTTCTGCTCTGTCATCAAGCTCTGCTCGAATTCCGTTTTCTTTAAGTTCACTAAGAATTTTTTTGGAAATCATTACCTGCACTGGTGCGAGCCACACGGGGAAATTACCCATTGTGTGTTCTATATATACTGATAGGAATCTCTCGATAGAGCCCATAAGCGCAAAATGGATCATAACGGGGGTCTGCTCTTTACCTTCTGAATCGGTATACACGAGTCCAAAGCGCTTCGGCTGAACAAAGTCGAGCTGAGGCGTGGCCAATTGCCATTCGCGGCCGATCGCATCAGTAGCCATAAAATCGATCTTTGGCCCATAAAATGCGGCTTCACCGGGTGCTTCAAAATAATCTAGTTTAGCCTCCTGTGCGGCTTCGAGCAGTATTTTCTGAGCAAGTTCCCATAGGGAATCTTCTCCCAGATATCCGCTGGCATTGTTAGGATCTCTATAAGAAAGTCGTGCTCGCAACGTCATTCCTATCCTCTTGTAAAATTCTTGAACGATCTGAATAAGGTCACGATAAATATCTTTGATCTGATCTGGCGTGCAAAATATATGACTATCATCTTGGGTTGCTGCTCGAACTCGTGACAAGCCGAGGAGTTCGCCGTCTTTTTCATCGCGATAGATCATGGTCGTCTCCATGTATTTGATTGGTAGTTCTCGATAGCTGTGAGGGCGGCCCGCATAAATCTGCTGGTGATGTGGACAATTCATCGGCTTCATCATGAACAGATCTTCGGTTTCCTGACTGGTCACCATAAATTTCTCCGGAAATTTGTCAAAATGACCGGAAGTTTTGTATGTTTCGATCTTTGCGATGTGAGGTACCGTTACCCGTTGGAACCCTATCTTCGCGCGCAATCCTTGAGAGTATTCGTTTAGCTTATCGCGAAGTATGGTTCCTTTAGGGGTAAACAACGGAAGTCCTTTACCAATCAATTCCGAGAAAACGAAGAGGTCGAGTTCTTTCCCAAGCCTACGATGATCACGTTTTTTGGCTTCCTGCATTTTGATCACATATTCGTCGAGTTCTTCTTTTGTTGTGAATGCAGTCCCATAGATGCGGGTCAGCATTTTATTCTTTTCGCTTCCGCGCCAGTAGGCGCCCGCAACGGATAGAAGTTTGAAAAATTTGAGATCCTTACTAGGCGCCTCAACGTGTCCGCCACGACAAAGGTCTATAAATTCTCCTGATTTATAGAACGTAATTGGTTCTCCTTTTTTCGCGATTTCTTCGATCAGTTCTTTTTTATACTCGTTGTCCCCCACTCTCTGAAGAGCGTCTTTTTCGTCGGAGTCGATCTTTTCGAAGTTCTTCCATTGTTTTACGATGTCGCGCATCTTTCCCTCGATTTTGGGAAAATCGTTTTCAGAAATAGGATCTTTAAAGTCAAAGTCATAATAAAATCCATCTTCGATTGCGGGGCCAATGGTGAGTTTTGTGTCTGGGTACATCTGTAAAATAGCAGCCGCCAAGAGGTGCGCTGTTGAATGCCGAAGGTGATTTAGCTGTTCATTTTGCATACCTGAGATTATACATAACTATACTATTTATTGCCGTTTAAACCAAAAAGTAAGAGAGACAGGTCAATGTTGGCGTAATGCAGGGTCCATTCGCCAGACATTTTGTATACAACTATGAGAATCCAGATAATAATCAGATACTTACGGTAAAACCGATACGCTGCATCTTCGGACTTAAGAAAATACATAAGCGTCACATATACGGTTATGAGTGGACCCAAGAAGTTTGGAAAATAGAATAAAAACATTTCCTTCTGGGTACTAAAAAAGAGCAATTGTCCAATCGTACGCAACCCAAACAACCAATACAGTGTTTTACGAATCTTCCAATTTCGTCCAGCGATGACCATGAAGATATATGACCAATAGTCTGCGGCCTTGTCGATGAGTTGGTATGTCTGACCGTTCATACCGAGGACTCCTAGGAGGTCGCCGTCTGTAACATCGAGAATAAAATTTGCCCAAATCGCATCAAACGGGAAAAACGGCATGAAGCATGGAATAATAAATCTCAACGCGATAATGAGCGTTTGACCGATATATGACATAGTGAAAGTGTAGCTTATTTGTGTTGCGCCAAGTGCCGGTGATTACGTGCGAGTAAACACATTGGTGCGCACGCGGGGAAAGAAACGAGGTCGAGCCGGTATTAGCCTTGATCCATGTTTTTGAACCTTTGACCGTGAACTTCTCGGCGTATTTTCGGATCTTCGATTCCGATTTGCTTACCATGACTGGCTGACCTTCGTGTCTCATAGGCTCCATTATACCATTTTTAGCCTTCCTAAAGTACCTGCGCCGTGATAAAATAGTGTAGAATTTGGAGTTGTCAGGACTCGTAGCCCTGCCTGGCCGGCAGGCAGGTCAGTTGGCCAAGCCAACTGATTGCATTAAGGACTCGTAGCTCAGTTGGCTAGAGCGTTGCATTGACATTGCAAAGGTCACAGGTTCAAGTCCTGTCGGGTCCACATTAGAGTCTGTTAACGAGTTAATGCGTAACGAGTTTACAGACTCTTATGCCCCGCCGAAGTCCGTCAGGACGAAGGGGGGCTCGATGTTTCACATTGCGGACGTAGCTCAATTTGGTTAGAGCACTTCCCTGTCACGGAAGGGGTTGCGGGTTCGAGTCCCGTCGTTCGCGCATCTGGGTTAGGAAAGGAGTTTTTTTAGGCGCTCTATCGCGTCCAAGTCGTGAATCGACACGGCGTATGTCTGCGGATTAAGTTTTTTGAGCTGTTTCAACTTCTTCTCGATTTCTTCGTTGGATGCAAGATCGATTTTGGTCAGAAGAATAATCTGTTCCTTTTCGGCGACCTTGGGATTATACTCGCGCAATTCATTCATCACGGTTTCGTAATCACGGATTATGTTATCTGACTCGATACTTATACAGTGAATCAGTAGACCTGTTTTCTCAATATGCTTTAGAAACTTAATCCCAAGCCCTTTTCCGCCTGAGGCTCCTTCAATGAGACCGGGAATGTCGGCGATGATTTTTTTGCCCAGTACTCCGAGTGCTGGTTCAAGGGTAGTAAACGGATAGTTTGCGGTTTTTACATTCGCCGCAGTCAGTTCGTTTAAGAGACTACTTTTTCCACCATTTGGTAAACCGATCAGGCCGTAGTCGGCGATAAGTTTCATAACGATGCGAAGTTTGCGTACTTGGCCCGTTTTGGGTGGCTCAGATTTTTGAGGAGTTTGGAACGTGGCTGATTTAAATGACTCGTTTCCGAGCCCGCCTCGCCCGCCTCGAGCGACTAAGATACGATCGTCTGGGCCTTGGACTTCGGTTTCACTCCCTGTCTCGAGATCTATGATCGTCGTCCCAGGAGGCAATGCGAGTTCAAAATCTGCGGCACGAGCACCTTCTTGACGGTTTTTACCTCCGGCCTCGCCATGCGCGGCCTTAAACTCGTGTTTACCCGCGTAGCGATTGAGCGAATTCATTTGAGCATCAGCAACAACGTACACGCTTCCGCCTGCACCACCGTTTCCTCCGCTTGGTCCGCCCTTCATAGGGAAGAATGATATCTTCCCCGGCCCGCCCGTTCCACCGATAACAGTAATTTCAATTTCATCAAGAAACATAGGTATATTATAGCACTCTATAGTGCCAGCCCTATTTTTCGGTCGAAAAAAAATGAATATAGTAAGCGGCACTATCCTCTTCACTATACTCTTTGATATATTTTGAGGTCGATAGAATATCCTTTTTCCGTATCAAAAAGATACTATCTCTGTCGTTTTATGCAATCGATATTACTCGCACATACGCAGTCAAAAAAACGGCAAAATCCTCTTGCATATTTATTACTTTTCTATTATCGTTTTTTTACTAGATATGTTTAGAGTGAAAGCTATATATGAAAATTTCCCGCTTTTTTTACAGGTATATAGCCCTCAGCATTTTCTTCTTTGTATTGAACGCTTCCTCTTCGCACGCCCAGACCCCACCCACTAAAGAACAGCTTGCAGCAACGGTCACGCAAGCGGTTAACCAGGACCTCGCAAATACCGGTGATCAGGTAAAGCAAGAACAAGTCCAGCAACAAAAAACCGAGACCATGGTACAGAACACGAACACTGCAACCACCACGCAAACAACTACCGTGAACGCGAACACGGGGAACAATACAGCCGACCGCAATATTTCAATCGGAGGAAGCGCAGGGGTCATCCAAACGGGGAATGTTGGGGTGGTGACAAATGCACAAGTATCGGGAAATACGAATACGACAGCGGTCTCCGCGCCGACGCTTGCCCCAACGGGCGCATCGACCGCCGTAACAAATACAGGAACCGGTGTCTCAATTTCTGCAGCAAACGATACTTCAAACACAACGGGCGTCCAAAACAACAATACCTCAAACACTACTCAAACGACCACGGTCAACGCCAACACCGGTAACAATCGCGCCGATCGCAACATATCAATCGGAGGAAATGCTGGTGTCATCCAAACCGGGAGTGTCGGCGTGCAATCTAATTATTTGGTGACGCAGAATGGTAACGCCACCATCATTGGCGGTCAAAGTCGTGGAAACGGCCCGGGAAGCGGCGCGTCAATACAACTTGCCAACACCGGTAACGGCATCACCGCCTCAAGCAGTGCAACAAACACCAACACAGCCTCTGTTGAGAATCTAAATAACACATTTATTACGCAGCTGACCACCGTGAACGCCGATACCGGGAACAACACTGCCAGTCGAAATATTTCGATAGGTGGCGATGCCGGGGTTATTAAAACGGGAGCAGTATTTGTAGGGGCGCAATACGAAGTGAATGGTGGCAGCAATCGTACTCAAGTTGTTGGGGGCGACGGGTCATCAGATGGCCTCGGCACAGCACTTACCAATACTGCTGACGGCGTTGGTACTGCAACAACTGACTCGAATCAAATCTCGGCTTCGGTTTCAAACGTCAACAATACGGTAATCAATCAATCGGCATTCATCAATGCAAATACGGGCGGCAATAACGCGAGTCGTAACATTAACACGAGTGGCGACGCGGGGACCATAAGTACCGGGAATGTGGGCGTATACGTTTCATTCCTCGCCGACTTTAGTAAAAACACCACGTACGTCTCCCCCACTAAAAATTACTATACTTTTCTGCCAGCTCCTACCCAAACCCCCACTCCCGAGCCACAAGTAACCACCTCGAATCAGCCGGTGTATTACACCACAGCCCCTGAGCAAAAAATCTACTATGTATACGTGAATCAAGCTCCGCGTTCTCAATTTGCAAGCTACGTGTCTATGAATCCGAACGTAATGGGCGCCTATACCGGTCCCCAACCTACGCAGAATGATCAGCGTGCGGCTGTTGCAGCTACCGAAAGCCCCTCAACGATGTCAGTAGGGGGTGTTTCGCAGCTTATGGTTATGCTGATATCGATCGGGGCACTCGCCGTGCGCAAGATTATGCGCGTTTAACTATGCGATTTATGATTTTTCATTTAAATCGAGGAAAGGAGGTGAAATAAACAATGAATATAAAACAATGGATGGTCGGACTTACCACATTCGTTCTCGCAGCTTCAACCAGCGGCGTAGCAGCGGCTTCCACGTCTGTATTAAACACCGGAGATAATGTCAAACTTTCACAGGAAACTGAAAACGTAACCCGTGTAAATGTCTCAAACAATAATTCGGCTAATATAAACCAAGAAGCTTCAACACATGCCAATACCGGCGGAAACAGCGCAGACCGTAACATCGGCGGAGGCTCAGTAGTCTCAGGCGGCGTATGGTCAGGTGCAATGTTTGACGCTAGTGCAAACAGCAATGTAACTGCAGTGAACGTTCCGGGTACCGTAGGAGCAGCACCTCTATTTACTGATGTCACAAACACCGGAGACAACGTACATGTCGACGGTCGATCAAGCAGCGTCACCGATGTTAGCGTATCTAACAACAACGATGCATGGATCAATCAAAGTGCGAACGTTGGCGCAACCACCGGACGCAACACCGCAGATCGCAATATCGGCGGCGGCACAGTATATAGCGGAAATGTTGGCTCAAGTGCCGACTTCTCAGCAGACGCAAACCACAACGCAACAGCAGTCACAGTCGGAGGAACCTCAGGCGTGACCACTGGCGTCGGATCGAGCTTCGGCTTGGTAAACACTGGAGATCGAGTTCACGGTAACACAGAAGTTTCAAATGAGACGGTTACTTCTGTCGATAACTGGAATTCTCTTTGGTTGAGCCAAAATTCTCACTCGCACGTCACAACGGGTCAGAATTCAGCTGAACGCGATATATACGGCGGCGGTGTACGCTCAGGCGAAGTGGGTGGATCATCATTTTTTGATGTAACCCATGCAAACACCAATGCAACCATGCTTGGAGTAGGATCCTCATGGATGTTTGGTGGTATGAACGGCTGGTGGTAATAATACTCGAGTTTTAAACCACACAGATCTGTTTGTCGATAAGATCCCCGTCTAAATGGCGGGGATTTTATTTGGTTCAGAAACCGCCGCCGTATATACGCGGGGGACATTGTATACGGGAGTTACGGAGGTTTCGAGGGGAAACAGGGGTTACTTATCAAATGAACGGATTATTCCCACAATCCCCAGACTCAGCATGAATCCCGCGCAGGCAAACACATAGTCCGATACATCACCGTTCCAGTAGAGACCATGTGAATTACGATAACTAAATAGTATGTCTGCGCTCGTATGAACGATCAGACCCGCGCTAAAAATCAGAATGCTCTTATCCATCTTTCCCCCACTACTTCTGAACGCGATAATAGCAAGGGTTGCCAGAAACGAATCCCCAAGCGGATAGAACAGATTAAAAAAGTTCACCCCAAACGGTAGATGGGGCGAAATATCGGGGTGTATTACCACAAAAATCATGACACACGAAATAATGACGAGTAAAACAAGAAACTCCAATATACGTTTCCAGCTTGAAAAGGCGTTGTACATTTTAAGAAGTCGCCATAACCCGATCACAAAAAACGGAACGAGCAAGCTATAAAAAAGATCGGCCCACGATGGATACGGAAGTTCGGTTTTTGATAACAAGTTGTACCCGAGCCAGGTAAACGCACCAACGCTATAAATAATCATGCCCATTGATAAGAAAAACAGCGACGTCCCAATGGTGCTTTTAAGTCCTCCCAGCCGTCGGTGATAATACATCCCAATAATTCCACCGCACAAATATTCCATGCCATATAATCCGTTGAAGAGAAAATTCCAGATAGAAGCCTGATGGGCAAACGAATTTTCGAGCATAATCCACCACAGGGTATTAAACGCATGGAGTGTTAAGACGAGTGCGAGAAGCATATTATGTTTTTACTGGATCAACTTTAACAAAAGACTCTAATGTGCGGATAATCCCCCAGCTTAACGTAAATCCTCCCAAGGCAAAGAGCAAATCAGTTATGTCGCCGTTCCAGTATGCACCCGTGTTATTCCGAAACGTAAACAATGTATCGGCTGTTGACATAAGGAGCATGCCAGCACTAAAAAGCAAAATGCTTTTTTCGAATTTGCCGCCCCCTGTCCTGAAGGTAATAAAAGCCAACGACGCCAGGAGCGAATCACTCAACGGGTAGTAAATATTGAGCACTTTGCCCCAAAGCCCGACTTCGTTTGAAAGGTCTGGGCGGGTAACAAATATAATGTTGATGCTTCCAATTACAATAAGCGTGATGAAGAGCTCAATAATAAGACGACGAGAAATAAATGTGCGATACATTGACAAGATATACCAAAATCCGAGTCCCACAAGAGGTGAAAGAAGAATGAAAAAGAGATCGGCTAACGAAGGGTACGGAACATTGTTATGTAGATACATGTTGTAATACATCCAGACAAACTGTCCGATGCCATAAAAAAGCAATCCTGAAGAAATCAGAATAGTCGCGCGCCCGATACTACTTTTCCATCCTCCAAGTTTGGTACCGAACGCACTTCCTACGATGCCTCCATATAAAAATACGAGTCCATACACGCCGTTATAAACGAAATTCCATATAGTT
Source organism: Candidatus Microgenomates bacterium (assembly GCA_016178125.1). Lineage (GTDB taxonomy): Bacteria > Patescibacteriota > Microgenomatia > UBA1406 > GWC2-37-13 > JACOTV01. The sequence continues at coordinate 9,619 of JACOTV010000053.1, forward strand.
GAATGACTGGGAAACGTCTGAAGAACAATCCACCAAACAGTGGTTAAAAATTGAAGTACGAACAGAATAAGTAACATAGCGTTATCGATTTAAGTATACTGACTTTAATGTCAATTGCACGGTATTTTCAGGACCTTAGTGATTTGTTTGGTAAACCACACGAACCAGTCGGTATTGTGGCGGCAAATGATCCGTTTCACATGGTCATTACGTATCTGAGGTCGTTGATCAATCGCGAGGACCTTCTCGATCCGTTTGTCAAAGAATACGATAAAAGTCTTACGCTTAACGAAAAAGAACGCATAATAGCCTATGTTCGGCTCTATGCGTCGTTTGAAGATGTGATCGTACACAATAAGCCGCCTGTTGTGAAAAGTGAATACACCAAGGCGTCTCTCCGTGACGATGTTGCGGCGCACGTTGCCGTCGATAAGCTGCCGCTATTGGTTCGCCTATTTTTTCTCAAGGAACCAGCTCGTCGCACTACACTGTGTTTTGTCGTGCTCTTCTATATTTCAGAGTTTGTAAGCTCAAATTTGGGAGCCGAAACCTGCAAACGATATATCGCTGAACTGGTAAAAGGCTCGGTGTTTGAGAAGATTATCATACCGAATTCTCAGCCCAATAGCGTGTTCCTTCAGCTTGATGAGAGTCTGTTTACGGTGAATGAACAGGAGTCTCGATTTTTGTGGCTGCGCATCTTTTTGGGTCTTTTTGAGAAAGTACGGGCCTCGCTTGGCGATCGTTTGGTGAAGCAACACTTTGAACAAGCCTATGAAATGGTCAAACAGACCAATGATTATCAGATCATTTCGGAGTTGTTTGAAGTATTCCCCAAGGACATCACCGAAAAGGATCGTCTGCAATACCTGAGTCGCGAAGAACTCGAGAAAAAGGTAATAGAAGCCACTCGTGAGGAAAAAGATAAACGGGCGATTATCGAAAAACTCGCGCATGATCTGCAGGAAAAGGTCGGAGACCTTCACAGCAGCAATATGAATATTTTGGCCTACGAAAAGGCACTTGAGGAAGCAAAAGCAAACGTTGAGCGCCAAGTCACCGAACGCACCAAGCAGCTTCTTGAAAGTCAGGAACGACTGTTTAAATTCCTCGAAACAATCCCCATTGGCGTGTTTGTGTTTGATCGGCGGGGTGGTCCCTATTATGTGAATGCAACGTTGAAGCGCTTGATCGGCAACGACATGCGCGATTTGGTTAACTTGTTGCCGATCAAGCGCGCGTACCAGGGAGAATCGTCATCGGCACGCGACATCGAAATCGATCGCGGTGAGAAGCGTATTCAACTGGAAATATTCGCCTCCCCTATTTTTGACTCGTCCAACACCGTTGAATTCGTTATCGCCGCTTTTCATGATTTAAAAGTATGGTCAACGACGTATATACGTCGAGTGTACGCCTCATAGGCCTCGTAAACGACTTTCTTAACATGTCACGCCTTGAGCAAGGCCGCATGGTCTATAAAAAAGAAACATTCGATATGAGCACGCTCGTTGAGGAGGTCGTGAAAGAATATACCATCGCCGCAGCCGAGAAAAAGCTCTACCTCAAGGCAGATCTTGCTCCAGGATTTGCCGGAGCGGTGTTTGCCGATCGGAGTAAGGTAAAGGAAGTCCTCATCAACTTCATTGGAAACGCCCTGAAGTTCACCCCGACAGGGGGCATCACGATACATTTGTCCCAAGAGATGAACGTGGCACTCGTCAGGGTCCAGGACACCGGAAAAGGCATTCCACGCGATAATCAGGCGCTCCTGTTCCGTAAATTTCAGCAGGCTGGTAAAGATATCTATGCCCGCGATATGAGTCAAGGATCGGGGTTGGGACTCTACATTTCCAAGCTTATGATGCAAGGCATGGGAGGCACGATCGGACTTGAAAATTCTGTGCCTGAACAAGGATCAGTGTTCTTTTTTAGCCTACCGCTTGCAAAGGAAGTTCGCTCAGGTACAATAAAGAAGTAAATTATGTCTAATGTAATACTGGTGGTCGAAGACGAAGGCGTCATAAGCCGTATGTACGAAAAAATCCTCTCGTTTGAAGGCTACGAGGTCGTGGTTGCGGCCGACGGTGAGGCTGGCTGGGACCAAGCTAAAAAGATCAAGCCGGCGCTCATCCTACTCGACTTCATGATGCCCAAACTCAACGGTCTACAGGTTCTTGAGAAACTCAAATCGGATCCCGAGACCGCACCCATCCCCGTTGTCATGCTTACGAACCTGGCAGCCCCTCAAGAGGCCGAGCTGGCAAGCCAAAAGGGCGCGCTCAAATACATAATAAAAAGCGAAACAGAGCCGAAGCAAGTCGTCGAAATGGTCCGTGAATACCTGCCTAAACCCCCTCAGCCAGCCTCGTAATCGCCTCTTGACATACCTATAGTAAAGTGCTATAATACTCTTTAGATCCTAAGGTTTTTTACATTTTGTTAAAGAGCTTTAGGATCTTTTTTTATGGTCAAGAAACTCTTAGTTCTCTTAACCCTTTTCCTCGCTACGGCGCGCGGCGTACATGCCACAGACCGTATTGCCGGTGCGTCGGCCACGATGGCTGCCACGGTTAAAAACGAGGCCAGCGCTAGTGCGTCTGCTGCGTTTAACGCAAAAGACTATGCTGCAAAAAAGCGTGCCATTATTCGTGTCCTTGAGGACAGTGGCTCACCGATGCTTCAATATGCCGATTCATTCCTTAAGGCGTGTATGACCTACCAAATAGACTGCTACTTGCTGCCTGCTATTGCGGGGCATGAGTCAGGGTTTGGTCGTATGGTTGCGCCTGGCTCAAACAACGCGTTTGGATGGGGCGGAGGCTATATTATGTTCAAAAACTGGGGTGAAGGTATTGCAACCGTGGCCGAGGGATTACGCACACGGTATGTGACCCAAGGCCCTATTACCCCTGACATGATCGGTCGTCGCTATGCGGCAAGCACCACCTGGTCGTCAAAAGTGTCATATTATATGGCTCGTTTTGATGCCGCCGAGGAATCCCAATTGCAATCGACCGATTTTGCATTAGAATAAGAGGATGAAATTCACCCACAAAGTCGCTCGCCTTCCCAAAGAAACCGTCGAAATCACAACGACCATTCCCTGGACCGTCATCAAAGAAGCCTACGACAAGGCATTTACCGCACTTTCTGAGGCTCTCGAGGTCGAAGGATTTCGCCGTGGCAAGGCTCCCAAGGCTGTTGCCGAGAAGCACATTCCCCAAGAACGTATCTACGACCGTGCCATCCGCGATGTACTTCCCGATATCTACGAAGAAATCGTTAAGGTAGAGTCACTTAAACCCGTCGTGAATCCCAAGATTGACCTCAAAGAGGCCAAACCCGACGCTGACTGGGTTATCGTCTTTACCGTAGCCGAGCGACCCAAGGTCACCGTTGGTGACTATCGCAAGATCGTCCAAGAGGCCAAAAAAGGCCGTAAATCGGCCGATATATGGGTCCCTGGCCAAGATGCTCCCCAACAGCCTACTGAACAAGAAAAGGCCGCACAGCAGCAAGAACTCATGAATACCGTGCTTAATGAGCTTCTTACATCAGCTACCATCGAGGTAGCCGACGTAATCATCGAAGAAGAGCTCAATCAGCGCCTTGCACGCCTCGTAGACGACGTCCAAAAGCTCGGGATGACGGTAGATAGCTACCTACGTTCAAAGCAGACCACCATGGACGAGCTTAAGGCTAGTTATTCTAAAGAAATCGAAGAAACCCACAAAATCGAGCTCATTTTGAACGAAATAGCCTCGGCCGAAAACATCGAGGTCACTGAAGAAGAACTCGGAGCCTTATTCAAAGGCGTAAAAGACGATGCCGAACGCGAGGCTGTGCAGAAGAACGCGTACTTCTACGCGATGATTCTCCGCAAGCAGAAAACCCTTGACTTCCTCCTTGGGTTATGATATTTCTACTGGTGTAACACTGGGCATTTTAGCCTTGGGAGGATTGACTTTCGACCTATAATTATATAGAATATGGCTATGCAATCGTCTAAAACACAGACTGGTCACAGCAGCAAAGTAAAGAATCCTCATGAAGCGATTTTGGACATCGGACACGATGTCGGTAAAACCGCCCTCGACAGTGCAAAAGGCATAGGCGCGGGGGTCATGGATTCCTTTTTTGGCGGAGACGATGACTTTGATTTATGGGAACAAGAACTCCAAGGCTCGGCCCATTCTCCCGATAAAAAGCACGAAGAACCCAAACCTAAAGCTGCCAAAAATGAGCTTTTTCATTTTGCCAAGCATCACGAAACCGTTGAAGTTCAGCAAGAGATCAAGCAGCTTTTGGAGATCATCCACGAAGAAATTAAAGCTCTTGAGCGCCAAAACGAGGCGTTTTTGTCGGATGTTAAAGACATAGAAGCCGCAGCAATCAGCGAACTTCCCGAAACACCGGGCATTTACCATGTACGCTTTTTTGAAACACTTCTTTCGATCGTTCGTGCACTACGTATGAAAGTCGGCGAATCAACCACCTGGCTCGATGCTATGGTTAGTAAGAAAAAAAAGCGTGGATCGCTTTTTGCGAGCCGTTCAAAAGATCAAGGAACTCAGTATTCTCTTTCTCAGGAAATGCAGGTTACCCGTAGCGTGCAGTAATCTACTCCAGCGCGTCTATAAATCTATTTACGCTGTTTGCCCAACTCCCTCCCGGCGAACCAGGATTATACTTTGACATAATTTGACTCGCAGTCACGGGCCCGCGATCGATGTAGTACTTCTTGAGTCCTCGGCTGACGGTATCAATAGCCTCTTCGTAGTCGGCAAACCGCGTGATGGTATTGCCGTAAATTCCCCACCCCCAACAGTTATGTGAATTAACCGGAATTTTGGCGCACAAGCCCGATTCTTGCATAGCAATTGCCGGAAGCAAACGGTAATCCATGTTGTTTTTGTCGGCGGTCTGGACGATGAATTCGGCGTGCTCGTAGAGGGGTGAATTGTAGCGGCGTAGGAATCGTTTTAGGTTTGCGACACGGCTATCGGCGATATCGACTTGCTCCTGTATCTCGCCCGCTGCCTCGGGCTTTGCCGATTGGGCAAACTGGTCATTTGCCGGATACCCGCTTTCAATCTCGTCGAGAATAACCGATGCCGCTTGGAGTCGTTTCACTTTTTTGACATACGTCATGGTAATCGCCAAATTAGCGATTATGAGAAATACAAAAAGGAGCAACCACAAAAGAGTCTTACGGCGCATAGGTATATCTTATTTTATCAACTTATTTCATCCGGTAAAAGTAGGTATCGTATGGTTTTGCGGATACTGTTTTTTCTAGTAAATGTTCCCAGCGCTTAATAGTAAACGCATGAGATATAAACAGCGTCTTTTTTTTCGACTCCTTTTGCCATTTTGGGGCAAATTTTGCTAGGAGCTGTGGAAGGAGGAAGAGGTACACGATATCGTATTTGCCAACGTCGATGTCGCGTAGGTTTTTATTTTCGAATTTGATGCGCGCGCCGCTTAAGCGGCGCGCGCCCCATCGTGCTTGCTTCAGCACAATTGGATTAATATCGACTCCATACCCAGTTACACCGTATTGACTCACCGCATGAATGAGCATACGGCCGTCGCCGCACCCTAGCTCTAAGACCTTCATTCCTTTTTTGAAGTGCGCCTCCTTGAGAATTTTGTCAAGAACGGCTGTTTTAGTAGGAACGTACGGTGATCCTTTAAACGAAGAGTAAATAAGAAAGCAGGTATATACGAAGAATACTATGAGAAACACAAGAAACAGCAGCGATGTCGACAGGCTGATCAATGCAGGCAGCATCTGCATAGTATAATATACCCTACGCCCTTATAGCTTAATGGATAGAGTACTTGGCTTCGAACCAAGTGATGGGGGTTCGATTCCCTCTAAGGGCACCACTTACATGGTGTGTTCATTTTTTGCTACAATGATTCGTATGTCTCGGATCATTGAAGTTAAAGACCTCATAAAAAAATACAAAAAGGCCGAGAAGAATGCGGTCAACGATATCTCGTTTTCCGTTGAAGAAGGATCATTTTTTGCATTCTTGGGACCCAATGGAGCCGGAAAAACTACCACAATTTCTATTCTCACGACTACCCTTTCGAAAACGTCTGGGTCAGTTGTTATCGCAGGGCACGACCTCGACCGTGAGCCCGCCAAAGTGCGGCGATCAATAGGCGTCATTTTTCAGCAACCGAGCCTTGACTTAAATCTCACCGCCGAAGAAAACATTCGTCTGCATTCGGTGCTGTATGGATTGTATCCGTTTCGTCCGTTTTTTGGCATGATGCCACAAGAATATAAAGATAAAGTGCATGAACTCGCAAAAGTCGTTGGGATTTCTAAGGAATTATTTAATCCTATCAAAACGTTCTCGGGCGGCATGAAGCGAAAACTCGAAATTATTCGGAGTTTAATTCACAATCCCAAAGTACTCTTTCTCGATGAGCCTACCTCGGGTCTTGATCCGGTGAGTCGGAAGAATCTGTGGGATTACATTCAAAACGTTCGCCACAAAAACCAAACGACCATTTTTCTCACGACGCATTACCTTGAAGAAGCCGAGGAAGCCGACGAAGTTTCTATTATCAATCACGGTAAAATAATAACCCACGGGACTCCCGACAAGATTAAACAGGACTTGGTCGAAGAATATATAACCATCGATTCTAAAACGCAAGATGCCTTGGTTATGGAACTCAATGCCAAAAAATTAAAGCACACCCCGCTTGCTGATGGATCGATTAAAGTCGATCTTCAAAAAAAACATCCGCAAGAAGTTATACAAAAAATTCAGACGAAATTGAGTACTCTCAGAATTCATACCCCCACCCTGGAAGAAGCGTACGTCGAAATCATTGCCAATTCAGAAAATCACCATCATGCGCGATCTTAACGCCATTTTCACGATCGCGTTTCGAGATGTAACAAAGTTTTTGCGTGATCGTTCGCGCATTGTTGCGACATTTATGTTCCCGATTATTTTTGTCGGTATTTTGGGGAGCAGTATTCAGTCGAATCTTGCCGGGAAATCGGGATACAATTTTTTAACATTTGTATTCATCGGAACGATCGCACAAACACTGTTTCAGTCGACTGCGTCAGGGATAATATCGCTCATTGAGGACCGCGAAAATGATTTTTCACAAGAAATGTTTGTCTCCCCTATTTCACGCTACAGCATTATCCTCGGAAAAATTTTAGGCGAATCAATCGTGGCGTATGTACAAATCATCGGGATACTTATCCTAGGAGTTGTGCTCGGTGTTCCCATGTCGTTTCCCGATATTCTCAAAATACTTCCACTAGGGCTCGTTATTTGTTTCATGGGCGGTGCGTTTGGGATATTGGTTATGTCGCAACTCAATAGTCAACGCTCGGCTAACCAAATATTTCCGTTCGTCATACTCCCACAGTTTTTTCTGGCCGGGGTTTTTACGCCGATAAAAACACTACCACCGATTTTATTTGTGCTCTCACGTATTGCTCCTATGACCTACGCAGTCGATTTTATACGAAGCGTGTATTACTGGGGAAAGCCCGAGTATTCACAAGTTGTATTGTTTAGTCCCCTTACTGACTTCATGGTCATTGCGACGGTGTCGATCGTGTTTATTGCATCGGGTACGTATTTCTTTATTAACAATGAGCGAAATAGATAACTCATGAAGTTTTCGATTAATTCAACGGTCCGCGATATATTGATCATTGTTCTGTCGCTTGCGATACTTAGTTCGGTTCAATTGCCGCTTTTTGGTTTTGTCGTGTTTTCCCTATTTAGGGTAGCGTTTACGGTAAAGCTGATCATAACGCTCGCCCTTATCACATGGCTCATCACGCTACTGCCTTCGCCGCTTCGAGAAATTGGGTGCATATTTTTCGTACTGTGGATTTTTTCGACCTTCAATTTCTTTGGCGCATGGAATTGGATTATCATGCTGGTTTTGGTTATGTTCCTCTTCTTATGGATACTGGGGCTTTTTGGGTAAGCGTAGATATTTAGAGTTTTTCGTCGAGCTCTTGGCGGGATTCGGGCTTGGCGATTTTTATGAGGCTTACGATAATCCATGCCGCGATAATATATACGAGCATCGCAACGTATATAGACCATTCAAATTCGGTCTTGTTCACAATCGAGGAGTCAAACATTTTTAAAAAGGGGTACGCAAACACATCGCTCACCCCGTAAATAAATGAGACAAATAAACTTTCTACATTTGCCCCCAGAAGTTTAAAGAGCGTTCTGAATATGAGAATGACTTCGATTACTAAGCAGATGTACCAGATAACCTGATGGGTCTTAACGATCACCGTCTTTTTTGTATAGGTAGTTTTCGCCTGTTTGCTGTCTGTTTGTGGATGAGTTTCTTGCATGGCTTAAAAGATATTATACGGCATTGAAATAGTTTTTATTGGCATTTTGATGGGGGTATTTTGACCGTTATAGTTTCAAACCCGAGACCAGTTAGGAGTGAGCTAACTTGTCGTTTAGCATTGTCTGACGCGGTTACGAGAATGTTTCCGTCGCACGCCGCTTGGCGAATAGACTTTTCAGCCGCCTGGCGCACCGCGGACTCAAGCTCGGTATCGTTACGGCGGAGTAAACCCTGAGAGCGATCATATACTTTAGTCTGTGAATTATCGAGCGTCGCGACGAGAATTTGTGCCGCAGGTAGCGTAACCGTAACCGTACGACCTTCTATTGTTATGTCGCGACCTGAGAACTGCGAAAGGTCGAGCCCCGCGATTACTTGTCCGTGAGCTATAAGCAGAATTTTGTCACCGAACAAGAATCGGGAAATCGCGTTTGAGTCGTTTGTTTTTGCGTCAATAACCTTCTCAATCGTGAAGCTTGCCGTCTCAAGCCGCGCAAGCGAGCGTACTTGTTTGATAACGGCGGCTCGGTTCACGTTGATGTCAAACGAAGCAGGTTTAAGAAGCGGCTTAATAACCGCAATTATAGCAATGAGCACGACTACTGCGCAAAGTACAAAAAACAACATTTTCAACCGCGCATGCGTCATATAAGTACAGTATACAGGAGTTTTATCGAGTACTTGTCCGCGTGCGCGGACGGCCACCGCCGCGCGAGGCCTTTCCTCCCTGGCTTTGAATACGCCGTTTGTCTTCGTCGCTCATATTTGGTGATCCGAGTCCACGATTAGATGTGTTTGCCATAGTATTCACCCCCTTTTCTAAAACATACCATCACAATAAACCATGGCGTTAAGATCGAATTGAGAGTCTGGCATGAATCGGGTAAGAAGTGGCTGAGAACTCTGTCGCTTCTTATTGCTTTCGGTCTGGTCGTTGTCGGGTTTTTTATGACCCACGTCCCTCTGACCGAAAAATATGCTGGAATATCGTCGATTGCGGTGCTGGTGTTTGCATGGCCTGCGTACTATTCGATCACACGATCGATAGGAGTTCGACGGGGCTTGCCGCTACTTGCAGTACTCACCCTATATGCGCTTCTTATAGAAACGGTCGCTCTTCGGACGGGGTTTCCGTATGGGAATTTCATATATACCGGAAAGATCGGGGTGAAGCTATTTGGTGTTACACCGTGGACGGTGGCGTTTGCGTGGCCGCCGTTGGCCATTGGCTCGTACGCGGCGGCCACGCATTTGACCCCAAAAAAATCCGCACGGGCTGCCATTGCCACATTCCTCCTCGTCATGGCTGACATGGTTATCGATCCTGCGTCGGTGTCGTTGGGGTTTTGGAAATACGTACGCGGTGGATTTTTTTACGGTGTTCCTCTATCGAATTTTCTTGGGTGGATCGGCACAGGGTTCATTGGCGTACTGATACTTTCTCGATTTCTGAGTTCGCATAAGCCGTGGCCACGATCGTACACATCGAGT
>JACOTV010000033.1 GCA_016178125.1 Candidatus Microgenomates bacterium
AAACAAATATATCGTATGGAGATTCCCGATGGTGTTTACCAGCACTGCGCCCAAAAGCCCGAATACGAGCGTTCGAGTAAACGAGAGCGCTTTGGTAAACAGCAAGTTCTGGGTACGGGTCACGATCATAACCGTCAAAGAAAATGCCAGACATATGCCTTCTGCGAAGATGGTTGCGAGTATGAGGTTGTACCCAATAGATGCAGCAATGTTCGTCAGTTTAATGAGAATCGCCCCGCTCATATGGCCAAAGTAGTAGTAATTAATAGGAAGCGGGGTATACCACATGTCGGCGGGGGGGAAATGGGTACTTCTTAGAATCGACTGCATGAATCCATAATCCATGAACTTTTCCAGTCCGTGTATCGATGGTTCCTGGCCGCGCATGAAGGCTAGTGCAATAAGCGCGGCCAGAAAGAGCCCTTCCTCGATCACGACGAGCGTTTTGTTAAATGGCGCGCCGGGCAGACGAGTTTTTTTAAAGATCCAATAATTACCGATCGCAAATAAGGCTAATAAGAAATACAGCGTTAACGAAGTGAACGAAGCAACATGTAAAACGCCAAACAAGAACATCGCGTAGGTTATCGCGATAATCCCGATGGTTTTAGCAAACGGGTATCCCCGATCTGGCGCCTGGGGAAAGAGAAAACGCGCGGTTGGTACAAAGACGACTCCTATTAAAAATAATATGAAGTACCAAAAGAGTGTTGTACCGATCCACATCATAGGATTTACATTATACGCTATAATAAAGCACCAATTTATCGGGTATTATACGCATGGAAAAAACATTTCAGCCAGCGCAGTTTGAGGACGCACTCTACAAAGAGTGGGAAGAAAAAGGTCTTTTTACGGCCGATAACACGAGCAAAAAAAAGCCATTTTCTATAATCCTTCCACCTCCTAACGCCAACGCCGATCTTCATTTGGGTCATGCGATGTATGTCTATGAAGATATTATGATTCGGTATCACAAGCTCATGGGCTACGAAACGCTCTGGCTCCCCGGCGCCGATCACGCAGGATTTGAAACCCAGTTCGTTTTTGAAAAGCATCTCGCCAAGCAAAAAAAGAGCCGCTTCGACTATGATCGAAAGACTCTCTATAAAATGATTTGGGACTTCGTCCACGAAAACCGCGACAAAATGGAGAACCAACTTCGTAAGCTTGGCTTTTCGCTCGACTGGTCCCGTCGTAAGTTCACCCTCGACGAAGATACCGTAGCAATAGTTCTCAATACCTTTAAGAAACTTCACGACGAAGGGTATGTGTACCGGGCAAATCGGCTCGTCAACTATTGTACCCATTGCGGCACCAGCTTTTCTGATCTTGAAGTCTCGGACAAAGAAGTCGAAGGAAAACTGTACTACATAGATTTCCCATTGACCGATGGAAAGGGCTCGCTCACTATTGCAACAACCCGTCCAGAAACGCTCCTTGGCGACGTCGCGGTTATGGTGCACCCGGCCGATCCGCGCTACAAAGATCACATCGGTAAAACAGTTACGCTTCCCATTGTAGGTCGTACCATTCCGATAATTGCAGATGAGTATGTTGACCCCGAATTCGGGACAGGAGCTGTTAAGGTAACACCCAATCATGACTTTAACGACTTTGCGATTGCGAAGAAGCACAATCTCAACCATCCACCGGTTATCGGATTTGACGGCCGCATGAAAAATACGGGGACCGAATTTGATGGTAAAAAAGTCGGTCCAGCACGCGAGGGGATCGTTGAGCGGCTCAAAACCGATGGACTTCTTAAAGAAATAAAAGATCATCACATGGTCGTGAAGACCTGTTACAAATGCGGTCGGACTCTTGAGCCATTGCCGCTTGAGCAGTGGTATGTAAAAGTGCGCCCCTTAGCTGATCGGGCTCTTGCATCGATCGAAAAAGGTGATGTTACGTTTAACACTCCCGCGTTTAAAAACCGTGCAGTCGAATGGCTCACCAATTTTCATGATTGGAATATTTCACGCCAAATCGTGTGGGGGATTCAGATCCCTGCATATAGATGTATATCTAAGAACGAATGGTTTGTAAGCGTTGAGCCGCCGTCAAAATGCGCGATCTGTAGTGAATGCACATTTGAGCAAGACACCGACACCTTTGACACGTGGTTTTCGTCGGCACAGTGGCCATTCACGACCCTTAAAACCACGCAGCCTGGGGACTTTGATTTCTTTTACTCAACTTCGGTTATGGAAACAGGGTACGACATTCTCCCGTGGTGGGTGTGCCGTATGCTTATGATCGGGTTGTACGCAACAGACGCCGTGCCGTTTAAATCGGTATACCTACACGGGCTGGTCCGCGATATCAAAGGCCAGAAGATGAGTAAATCAAAAGGGAACGTCATCAATCCCCTCGAGACCATCGAAAAATATGGATGCGATGCACTCCGGGCTTCACTGGTCTTTGAGGTGGGCGACGGCGCTGATCAACGGTTATACGACGATAAAATTCGAGCGATGCGTAATTTTGCGAATAAGATTTGGAATATTGGTAGATTCCTGGAAATGAATAAAACACCACCCCCTCCGGGTACTCCTCTTGAAAGAGGGGAATCAGGGACCAGCGAAGCCATGCTCAAAGCGCTAAAAAAGGAGTATGAAGATGTCAAAATCGAATATCACAAGAACATGAAGGCCTCTAAATTCTCCGCGGGCTTTGGTGTGGCATACGAATTTTTATGGCACCGATTTGCCGATTTTTACATTGAAGCGTTGAAACAAGACCTAAAAGATGGTAATATATCCACATATCAGGCGCTAGAGGAGGTCTATTTGGACTCCCTAAGGCTCCTGCATCCGTTTGTTCCGTTTGTAACAGACGCGGTGTATAAGCAATTTTGCGGCAAGTGTATATTAGAAACATAATTTAATACAGATGGGTAAACAAGTTTCACAACCAAAAAAACGAAAACGCATGCGAAAGCATGGATTCCTGACCCGCATGAGCAGCGTAAAGGGCCGCTTGGTCTTAAAACGACGTCGCGCAAAGGGTCGCAAATCACTGACCGTTTAATCACCCGTTTCTAGGTTCACAGCCATTTTTAATACACGATGAATAAATCAGCGGTCATCTCTCATAATATATTCAATTCGATATTCGTTATTCCGACGCTTAATTTACTCGCGCTCTTTCTGGTCATGTTCAACGCGATCCATTTGCCTGGTGCGTTTGGATTCTCTATTATTGCGCTCGTTCTGTTGGTCCGCATGCTTTTGCACCCGGTTTTTGTGCAAATGATCAAGTCGCAGCAAAAGATCGCCGAGATTAAACCCCACCTCGATAAACTCCAGGCAAAGCACAAAAAAGACCCCAAAATGCTTCAGCAAGAACAAATGCGTCTCTACAAAGAAGCAGGTATTAATCCGGCTTCGGGCTGTCTTACCGCAATTATCCAAATGCCGGTATTCATTGGGCTTTATAGCACGCTTAATATATTCCTCCACGACGGTACGTCGGCCAAGGCAATCAACGAGATTAATAAGATACTCTATATACCAGCGCTTAAAATCCAACACGTCGACACCCATTTTTTTGGGTTGAATCTGGCGGTTTCGCCTCAAAAGGCTGGTATGTGGTTTTATTACCTGGTTCCGGTGGTGACCGGCCTTTTGCAGTATGCCCAGGCTAAATATGCGACTCCCCAAGCGTTGACTCCCGCGACCCCCGCGCCCAAGAAATCCGATAAAAAGCTTGCCGTAAAGGGCGAAGAACCCGAAGAAAAAAAGGACTCCCAAGGCGACTTTCAGAAAGCAATGAATACGCAGATGAAGTACTTTTTCCCCTTTATGATAGGTTATTTTGCATTTACCCTCCCCGTCGGTCTTTCGCTTTATTGGAATATTTTTTCGATCTTTAGTATACTGCAATACCGCAGAGTGAGTAAAAGCTCGTAATTAATTAGTAATTTATACATTTATTACCATGACCATGGACAAAACAGATCTCATAAAATCAGAAGCCGAAGACCTTCTGAAGAAAATAATCGAACATTTTGAAGTCGAAGTCAGTAACGACGAAGACGTATACCATGTAACCATCAAAGCCGAAGAAGAAGCCCCTGTTGTAATCGGTCGCCACGGAGAGACCATTAAAGCTCTTCAAAAGATTCTCGAAGTGATCCTATACAAAAAAGCCGGATCATCGGTCGAAATCCTTTTGAACGTAAACGACTATCGTGAAAAGCAGCAAGAGCGCCTCGAAGAAATCGCGAACCGCTATGCCCAAAAAGCTGTCGACTACCGTTCGCCGTCATATGTACGGGGATTGTCGTCATACGAGCGCAAGGTTGTTCATGAATATGTGACCAAGAATTACCCCGACTTAACGTCGTACTCAACGGGTGAAGGCCGCGATCGCCGCCTGGTCATTGATGCAAAAGGTAATGAACCACACACCGAATCAACAGACCGCCCCGAAAGCACCGAATAATAAGCACGTCAATGTGCATCCGGTTTTTTTGCTGGCACTCCCCGCGTTGTTTCTCTTTGACCTGGTGATGTATTTTTCCACACGTTCATCGTGTTTGGTGTGCCCGCAATTTACCGAGTTTATTAATACGTCTTCTATAACAGCACACCTATTTTCGAACCTCTATCAATCGCTCCGTAAGCCCAGTAGTTAGAGCCTTCCAATAAGTACTTCTTATATTTAGAGTTTGCCTTTTCCTCGTATGAGGGTATAATCGAGTTATGGCAGACGATGAAGTAGTCTCTGAAGTAGTGTCGTCGGGGCCGCATCGTGGTGGTCGAGTGTTACGCACACCCGAAGAACGAGCCACCAAGCAGTCCGGTGAATCAGAAGCACAGCGCATGCAGCGTGAAGAGGAGCGTATGGCTCAAGCCACCCGAGAACAAGTGATGGAGGAAATAAAAGCCATCATCGAAAACGAGCAACTCCGCGTATATGCCGAAGAAACAGCCAGCCGCATCACCCAAAAAACGATGCAAGAGAAGGCCGCCCCAGACCAATTCAGAGGCAAAGAGAACGATCCAAAGACCCCCCTTGGCAAGGCCACGAGTTCCAAAGAAGCCGCACAGCGCATCTTGATTGCGGCCAAAACCGGTAAGCTCCAAGAACTCACGACTGCCACAGCCGGTGAGCCCCCCGTGGTAAATGCGTTTGCCGCCGAGACCATCAAAAAAATAAGCGATGCCGTGCCAGTCACCGCAATCGGCGACAATAGCGGTGCCTTTTTGTTCGATTTAATGAATAAAATGCTGAGAAACGAAATCACCGACTTTGATGGGCTCAACAAGGCGTTTACCAACTTCACCATATTAGTAACGGCCGATCCGTATGTGTACGGACGCATCGCCGAAGCATACAAAAACATCGGCCGCTCGTACGGCCTCGACGACGAACGGCTCAACCGTATGTATCAGACCATCGATGAGCTTCGTGCTCACCAGGGGTCGGTGTTTGAACAGGATAAGGCAAAAGATGAAGCTAAATTCGACTACGATCGCCAGCGCGCACTCGCCAATTACATTGGCGACGATGAAGACGACAATCGCGTAATACGGGCACTCTATTCGCCTCAATTTTTTCTTGAGTACGTAGATTACATTAAACAAATCCCCAACGGAGCAAACCCCGAAAAATATGGTGCAAAGTTTAAGGAGCTAAGCGAAAATAGTCCAGGCTCCGACGAATACTGGCAAGAGGTGAGCGAGATCCTGACCCGCGAGATTGCGTTTAGGTTTGGTAAGGTGTTTCGCGCGGTCTCGAAGTCTCATAAGGATAAGTTCCTCGACGAGATTGCGAACGAGAATCCCATGGAGTCTATGAATTTGGCCAAAACATATTTGAATCAGGCACTTCTTCGGCTCTCAGACCGGTTCACCGATCCTAAGGTGCGCGAATTTTATGGCATCGACAAACGGCGCGCCGAAGGTGATTTGCGATTCTTTAGTAAGCGCAAACGTACCTTTGAAACCGAAAAGGTGATTAATTATACCGATGTAAATGGGAACGCTAAAAGTCATACCGTAATTCGTGATCGGCGTATTTCGGTGGGGCGTGCACAAGAAGTCGAGATCTATGACTTTTTGGCCGGTGTAAAGTTTCAGGTAGAGCGCTTCATTGATCACGCACTGCCCTACAACCATAATATTCAAGCACTCTTTCTACGCCAGGCGGGTCAAGACGGCACCTTTTGGGGCCAGATCGGGCAGTACGCGGCGGCCAACCTAACTACCTTTGACTTAGATTCACTAAACGATATCCCAGACGCAGACATCGTAATGTCGGCGTTTCGCATGTACAGCAAGTATGTAAAAGCAGACTTTGCCCATTACGACTGGAAGAACGAGCCTGGCCGCTTCACCGAAGAATTTGACTCGCCAAACACCCCGATTCAACAAGACGTGGTCAAGAATCTTAAAAAGCTGTTCCCCGAGCTACAGGACCATCATAACAAGTGGCGCTTGGATCAAGCCATGAACATTGCGATCGGGGTATCGCGCGGCGTATTTTTGACCGAACCCACCACCGTAGCATGGGCCGATGCCCCGCATACGGGCGAAGGGAATCCCACCTTTGAGAGTTATTACACCAACAGTAACGCCGCGCTTTTGGGACTTAATCCCCAGCATAACCCTGACCGCTGGAAAACGCCGGCACAGACCCAGGGTCCGCTCCTTCACTTGCCAGTCGCCGGCGAAATGCCAGGGAACATTCGCAACTTCATGAAGCATTGGAACCATGTAAAGCTTTACGAGTGGATGAAAAAGCGGCAGAACTCGTACACCCAAGGGCTTCCGGCGTTTACCGAACTGCATCCAGAGATCAAGGGGCATCATTTGGAGCCCGGAAAGATTTCGGTCCTCTTTGACCGAATGTTGAAAAAATTGCCCGGGGGCGAAGCGCGTGCTCATAAAAAGTCCCACGATGCTCACGGCGGAGGCCATGGAGATAAGAACGAAACGTTTATCAGCAAAATAGCGAAGAAATTGCCGTGGACCGAAACGCACCAGAACGCCCGGAAAGAAAAGTGGGCAGAAAAAGGCCAGCGTCGATTGCTTACGTTTATCGACGCAATGCCTAATATTGGCAAGGTAGGCGGACCAATTGAACGCGGCAGCTGGCGAAATAAAGCCTATGAGGGCTGGGTAATATACGACGCAAATGGTAAAGAAAATGCAATAGAAACATTTAAAGCGCTCGAAAATATTGGCGTTGAGGCAGTCAAGTGGTGGGCAGAAAGCGAGGATGGCAAGCTGACAAAGCTGCATCGTGGGTCGGGCCATGGAGACGGCAATTTCACCGATGAGTTTGGTGAATATGTGTATAACAAATACATTAAGCCCAACTCCGACGCTCAGCTTTCGTACCAAAAGTACGTTGAGAACGTTAAGAAAGAACTTGTTCAAAAACAAGGTATAAAAATCAAACAAGAAAAGGCCGACCGCGGGGGCGACACAACGCGGCAAACCAAAAGCCAAAAAAAAGCAGAAAATGTTGAAGGGCAATATGCAGGTGTTATAACGTATCGCGCGC
>JACOTV010000063.1 GCA_016178125.1 Candidatus Microgenomates bacterium
TTGTTCATGCACTTTGATAGGCTGCTCTTCGTAGGAATCGAGCATGGAGCTCACGTCGAGCATATCGTCTTTTTGATCGGACATATTTTATGAAGCTGTATTAATAATAAGCTAACTACAAATGTAAATTAACGGAATCTGTTTACGGAATTTAGAGGGTGTCTATAAAGCTAATACTCTAATTTTAGAATGCGGTAGGCTAAAAAATGATCCCCGCCAGCAGAGCAACAAAATAAAACTTTTCCTTTAAAAAGGAACGGGGAAACAAAGGTTCTTAGCCTGGGCTAAGACTCACGCTGTCTCATTCTCGCCTTTTTGAGGCGGGTTACCCTTATATATGAAAACGTAAAGAAAAAGTTTTCAATTTGCTTATCTCGCCAGGAGGATCAAAAGCAAGTATACAAGCCCTATTTTCTGTTGTCAAGGCTTTTAATCTGCGCGTTGAGGCGCTACAATGGCCGTACATGAGAAGTCGCGGACCATATATTGCAATCACCGTTCTTATCGCGATTGCTGTATTTATGGGAGGAGTTCGGTATGGGCAGCGAATCGAGCAGCTAAATAAGAAGATTACCTACCTCATTAGCCTCACTCCACGACCCCCTTCACCGAGTCCCTTGCCCACTCCTCTGTCGGTTACGTATAAAACATATGCCAATAAACAATGCCCCGTCAGTTTTTTGTATCCCTCGTACCTAAAAAAAACCAAAGAAACGTCAATGTCGGCTCAATTTGATCTTGACGACGTTCCCCAACTCGCGTTCTCATGTGAACTGAAAAAGCCTGCGTTTACCGATTTTACTAAAGAAGTCGTGGCTACTGAGGCCGCTAAACTAAACGTGGCCACTGGTCGCAAAATATATTTTAAGCTCAACCCCGATTTGCTGCCACTTCTTGAATCTTCGATCGAATATAAAACCGTCAAGTAAGTTATTTCTCGAGTGTTTCGTAATGAAAGCTGAAGCTCCCCGATTGTATTTGTTCGCCTTTCTGCACAACATTGGTGAACGCTGAGTAATCGGGGAAGAACGCATCGGCGTCGAACGTGCCCTCAACGATGGTGAGGTACAGGCGTTCAATGCGGGGAAGTGCCATGGTATAGATTTCGGCGCCGCCGATGACAAATATCTCGGCGGCGCCCGCTGCCGCCTGCGCCTGGGCGATTGCCGCATCGATTGTTTGCACGGCGATCGCACCTGTAGGCAGAAAATGACTATTTCTCGAGATAACAATGTTTGTGCGGCCAGGAAGTGCTTTCCCAATAGAGTCCCACGTTTTGCGACCCATGATTACCGGGTGGCCGGCGGTTACTTCGCGAAACCGTTTCATGTCTTCGGGTATATCCCAAAGGAGCTTGTTGTCTTTCCCAAGTTCTCGATTGGTACCGATTGCGGCAATAGCGTTTATCATGTTTTTTTATCGTCTCCTTCGTAAAACCCACCGGCAACGGTTAACTCTGCCTTAATCGGAGGCCATGGATTGTAGTCTTCAAGCGTCACGTCGTCGGTCTTAAAGTCATCAAGATTCCTAACTGAAGGATTGATCAAAATTTTAGGGAAGGGACGTGGCTCTCGGGCAATCTGTTCCTTCGCCTGTTCGATATGGTTTTCATATATATGGACATCGCCAAATGTGTGTACAAACTCCCCCGGTTCACGGCCTAAGAGCTGGGCAACGATTACGGTCAATAGTGCGTAGCTTGCTATGTTAAAGGGCACCCCAAGGAAAATATCGGCACTGCGTTGGTAGAGCTGCATACACACCTTTCCGTTTTTGATATTGAGCTGATACATGTTGTGACATATGGGGAACCGCACGCCTTTGCCCGAAGGTGCCATGGTGTACAGATATTCCGGATTCCACGAAGTAACGAGCGTGTTATGCGCGCTCGGATCGTCTTTTAATTCCTTAATCGCCCACGCAAGCTGATCAATTTCGGATCCGTCTGAGGCCGGCCATCGACGCCATAGTTCGCCGTAGATATGCTTAAGGTCACCCCATTTTTCGGCGAATTTTGCGTCTTCTTTAATCTTTGTGATGAATTCGTCCTTTGTCAGGTCGTCGTGGGATTCCTTGTAGATTTTGTACGGATAGTCGTCCCATATATGTACATTATTGTCGACTAAGTATTTGATGTTTGATTGGCCAGACATGAACCAGAACAATTCATGCAAAACACCTTTCCAATAGACACGTTTCGTGGTCAAAAGTGGGAACCCTTCAGAAAGATCAAATCGAATTTGACGGCCAAATACGCTGTAGGTTTTCACCTTTGTTCCGCGATCAGTCTGCTCGTCGCCATTTTCGAGAATATCTTTGACGAGGTCAAGGTATTGGTATTCTGGATGGTTTTTCATACTTGTTTCTCCTTCTTAGTTGCCGTAACACGGCCCCCCTGCCATTGACCACGATACATGTTCCCTTCACCCAATACTTCGTGAAATTGAATATGCACAAATCGGGCACCCATTTCGATGGTAACAGGAACAGGGCCGGCGTTGTGCAGGCCGAACGTGAGACCACCACAGTAGCCAGGCGGCACGTTCCCCGTGCGCAAAACAAGACCTGAACGGTATGTCGTTGACCGGGGAGTGATGGACGCGGTGAGATTATTTGGCATATTTACATCTTCTATTGTTTTGGTTAAAAAGAAGTCACCGGGGAGAATAGTGACCTTGTTGGTTTTCCCTTCTTCATACTTTTGAACCAATTCTATGTCGGCGGTTTTGCGCTCAGTGACGCCTAAAAATGATTCCCCCGATATCTTGTATATTTCACCCAATCGAAGGTCAAATCCTGCACCTTCGGGATTGGTGAGCTCACGCTCGCTTAGGTTCGTAACCAACTTTATATTTTTTACCAGTTCCAGCAGTTTTTTCGGTCCAATTACCATAAGATGCATTATAACGAAACTTACTTCCTCTTCCAATCCCCTGCGTTGAAGCGGTTGCGACCTGATAAATGCCAATTGTGTGGGTTTGAATCTTGAAGTTCAAGCCACATCGCACGGGCAGTCTTGGTGAAAAACTTATTATGTACAGCTTGCTTACGAATTTTTTGGAATCCGGTCCGAAGGCGTTTATCGATTGGAAGTTCGTTGAGCTCTAAGTCTGCATCCAAATTATCGGCATCCTTTACAATCTGTGCTTCTATCGTTTTGTCGCCATCTTCATGATTTTGTCGGTTGTAGTTACATTCTCATGTTTGGCGATCATGAGCGCGATCCAAACGACCCGGTAGATGTGTTCGGAAACGTTTGCGACGTCGCTTCGGACAAACTGTGTCCACGTGCGTACTAGATGGCGCAAACTGCCGATTTCGTAGAGAAAATCGAGGTCTTTAGTAAATTTTTTAGCTGCCATGGTGGAAGGGATTGTACTACAATAAAACCCATGAGTGTAGTTATATATGATCCCACGGCGGCCGATGCCGTGAGTGCGGCGCGCGGCATCGGCCGCTACATGCAACTTCTTAAGGAAAATCTCCCCGATGCTACCTTCACCGGCACGTTAGACCATGTGTCCAAGAATGATACGTTTCTCATGCCGTTTCTTAATTTCACCCAGCCACCCTTTGTGACTAAGCGTCTTGCCAAAAAACAGGTTGCGATAATCCATGACCTGATTCGCTTAAAATACCTGTCTGACTTCCCCATCGGCCTAAGGGGAAAGCTAAACGTTTTCCGCATGAAGCAAACACTGAAGCTCTACGATATAATCGTGACCGATTCAGAGGCGAGTAAAGCCGATATCGTGAAGATATTGAATGTTCCTGCCTCAAAGATCCGGATCGTCTACCCTTGCCTTCCGTCCTCCCTTTACACCCTTGGAAAACAACCAGCCCTCCGGGCACCCCTCTTGAAAGAGGGGAAGTTACCAGACAAGGACACTCCGTATTTCATCTATGTCGGTGATGCGACTGCTAATAAAAACTTAGTCCGCACAGCACGCTCAGTTCAGGCAGCAAATGCTACCTGTGTTTTTGTGGGGAAAGTATTTGTACAATCGGGCCATTCTGGCAACCCATGGAACAAAGAATTGAACGAGTTTATGGAGCTGGTCCGCGAAAATGAGCGATTCGTGTTCCCCGGCTTTGTGCCTGATGAGGAGCTGGTGTCACTTTACAAGAATGCCGTCGCGAATATACTCCTTTCGCACGACGAAGGCTTTGGGTTTTCGTTTCTAGAAGCCGCAAACTGCAAAACGCCTTCGCTTTTGGCCGATGCCCCCATATTCCACGAAACTGCGGTGGACGCAGCTCTTTTTGCAAATCCCACCAACATCGAGGAGATAGCCACAACTATGAAGCTTCTGCTTTCTGAAAAAAAGCTCCGGAATGAACTCGCAGCCAAGGCGTTTGAACGCAGCAAATTCTTCAGTGCCGAGAAATTCAAGAAGGAATGGGAAGAAGCATTATCGTAGCTGGAACAACTCGATGCCATTTTCAAAAGTGATCTTTTTGACTTCATCGACATCGTATCCCTTAAGCTGCGCGACACGCTGGGCAATAAGCGGTAAATGCGCCGGCACATTTGGGCCACGCGTGTCGCGCGGCATTGAACGGTAGGGTTCGGGAATTAGAAACGGGGCATCGGTTTCGAGGACCAACATTTCGATAGGGACTTCCTTGATAAATTCCTGCTTTTTACGATCGTACGTTACGTCACCATCAACTCCAATAAAAAGGTTATTCTTTTGGGCAAAGCGCAATAAATCACGGTCTGGCTCGCAGCAATGAATGACGCTTTTTCGCGCGAGTGATGCATCCCACACTTCGGCCAAGACACGAAGAATATCTTCCTTTGCTTCACGATGATGGATGATCAGGCTCTTTTTGTGCTTCAGCGCAAGCTTCATGTGATCAGCAAATATCGTGCATTGTGCCTTCACAAATTCTTCAGTGATGTTGTAATTTTCGTGCCTGGTTTTGGTGTAATAATGCCTGTCGAGTCCGACTTCGCCGACGGCCACTACACAGGGCTCCTTGAGGAGCTCTTCGATTTCAACGATATCGTTTTTATCGGCCTCCTCACCTTTTTGCTGAGACTCAAACACATGGTGGGGGTGAATGCCGACTGCCGCGTAGACCTGTTTGTGGGATTTGGCAACTGTGACTGCTTTTTGAGAGGTGGGCAGATCGGTCCCGGGGACAACAATGTGAGTCACACCCGCCTCACGAGCGTTGTCGACGATTTCGTCAACGCGTCCGTCAAACGCCTGAAAGTTAAGGTGGCAGTGCGTATCAAACATGGAATCCATTGTATCACTTGACAACGTATGTTAGGTAGACTAGGATACTTCTAATGGCAACTTCAAATAAAGATCTTAACGCTTCTCTTGGCTCACTAGAAAAAACCCTAAAAGTATATTTTGTAGACAAAGCACCATTTCAGATTCCCACAGGAGGTAAAGAATTCATCGTACAGTATGGTCCATGGATCACTCTGGTCTTGTTAATCCTTGCCCTGCCCGTAATTTTCGCAGCACTCGGATTAACCGCATTCCTGAGCCCCTTTGCCGCAATGGGCGGACAACGAGCAAGCATTAATTTCTTAAGCATAATTCTAAGCGTTATCGCCCTTATTCTCGAGGCCATGGCGCTCCCCGGTTTGTTTCGCCGCAGTAAGTCAGGCTGGAATTTATTGTTCTATTCGTCGATCGTTTCGGCAATCGATAATCTGGTCAACTTCCACCTTGGCGGCCTCATAATTGGCCTGCTGATCGGTTGGTACATCCTCTTCCAGGTCCGCAGTTACTACAAGTAACACCGCTTCTTCGTCCTGATATAATTACTCATGTCATTTTTTGATGTAAAGCACCGTTCCAAAAAATCAAAAGCGCGCGTTGGAGAGATCCAAACTGCGCACGGCACGGTGCAAACTCCCACGTTCGTGCCGTGCGCAACCAAAGGGACCCTCACGGGAATCATGCCCAACATCATTCCCCAGATGAACGTCCAGCTCGAGTTTGTAAACACTTATCATCTCGTCACCCACCCCGGCGCCGATGTTATTGAACAAGCCGGAGGGATTCATAAGTATTCGCATTTGCCCACTGCATTAATGTCCGATTCAGGCGGGTTCCAAGTATTTTCTTTGGGGAAGTCTACAAGACGCGCTAAACTGCGCGAAGGCGAAGAAGAGCCATTGCTCGTCAAGATTTCTGACGACGGCGTAAAGTTTCGCTCAACCCACGACGGGACCCTTGTCGAGTTTACACCCGAAACATCTATTCAGTTTCAACGTAAGATTGGCGCCGACCTCATGATGGCGTTTGACGAGCGTACCTATTACCCGGCAACCCAAGAGTATGCCGAATTGCTGAGCAAGACACCGAGGGAGTGGCAATCGGAGGAGTCTCGGTTGGGGAAACAAAACAAGAGATGCGCCACCAAGTAAAATGGTGCAAGGACTTTTTGCCCGCCGACAAACCCGTCCACCTTCTCGGAATCGGCCATTTTGATGATTTTATCGATTTGGTGACTGCGGGAATCGACAGCTTTGACTGTGTTGAACCTTCGCGGATCGCTCGAATTGGTATTGTTTACCAATGGAGCAAGCCGCTTCCCACCGAACTTAATATCAACAAAATGCTCTATAAAGCCGACTTTTCCCCCGTCGACGAGAATTGCGATTGTTATGTATGCCAACACTTCACCAAATCGTACCTCTACCACCTTTTCAAGCAGCGCGAGCTTTTGGCTTACACGCTCGCCACGTTTCATAACATATATACCATGGAACGGTTTATGAACGATCTCAGAGTGCGCATTGCAAACGATGAAATATAGCTCTACAATGCAAACTATGTCAGTTGATACACAGAAGCATCTACGCACCGAGCACAATGTTTCTCCGTTTTCTTCATATCTAAAAGAGATCGTATATGGAGCCTCAGACGGCATTGTTACCACGTTCGCTGTTGTCGCCGGTTTTGCCGGCGCAAATTTAGCCGAAACTGCTCCGCTCTTTGTGGTACTACTCTTTGGGTTAGCAAATTTAGCAGCAGATGGTGCGTCAATGGGAATTAGCAGCTTCTTGTCGCTTCGAGCTGAACAAGACTATTACAATCATCAGCGTCGCCGTGAACAACGGGAAATTCGCGATAACCCCACATACGAGCGTCAAGAAACCGAAGACATTCTCATTAAACGGGGATTTTCTAAAAAAGACGCCGTAAAAATTACCGAACTCTACAGCAATAACCCCGAATACTGGGCTGATTTTATGATGAGCTATGAACTTGAGCTCGCAAACCCCACGGGCGAGAATCCGTTTTATACTGGCATCGCAACGACACTTGCATTTATGGCGTTTGGATTCATTCCGCTCATTCCGTATGTTTTTATGCGCGGGTCTGCCCATTTATTTGCTGTGTCTTGTAGCACCACACTTACCGCACTGTTACTCCTTGGCATATTGCGATGGCGTGTTACCAAACAGTCGTTCATTCGCTCCGTTGGCGAGATAGTATTAATAGGAAGCGTTTCGGCGGCTATTGCGTATATAGTGGGAGTCTTCTTTAGGACATAAGCGGACCATATGCATCTTCGAATTGTTTGAGCTCTACTTCGTTTTTTCCCTCAAGTTGTACCTTCTTAATCACGAGGTCGTCGTTTTCCCAATGGATTTTTGTGAGTTTAAGACGTTTTTCGTCAGCCTGCCCATCGGCAGCCTTTAGACGAAGGCGGGTCCACACCCCGGGCCAGGGATAATATGCCCGAAACATATTAAAAATCTGTCGTTTCTTTGCGGGGTCGGGATTCTTCAGGTCCTCAAGCGGGATATATCCATCGTCACGATTCATCCGTTTGGTTACCGTTGCTTCCTGATGATTTTGATCTATTTTTGGAGCGTTAGAAAGGTCTGGGGCGCAACTTTCGATAACTTTTTTGAACAGTTCAAACCCTAAGTCTATAAGATGTTTCTCCAGCTGGTCGCGTCGCCAAACGGGGAATATATAACTCTTCACTTGGGCAATTATTGGGCCATGATCCATCTCCTCATCCATTTGCATAAGTGTGACGCCTGTTTCGTTATCGCCATGTAGCAGAGGAGTAGCCATAGGGGCTGGCCCACGATATTTAGGAAGCAACGACGGATGGATATTCCAAAATCCAAAGCGTGGCGCGGCAAGGAGTTGAGGAGGAATGATTTCGCCATACGCAAACAGGAGCGCGAGGTCTACTTGTTTTAACACCTCGACTGCATTGTTCAAGTCTGTATG
Organism: Candidatus Microgenomates bacterium; assembly: GCA_016178125.1. Lineage (GTDB taxonomy): Bacteria > Patescibacteriota > Microgenomatia > UBA1406 > GWC2-37-13 > JACOTV01. Next base: position 8,226 of record JACOTV010000063.1, read on the forward strand.
TACAGGAATGCCGTGTTGTTCAGCTAATTCCCGCACCGGGGTTTTGGTAACAACTTGTTTTCGTCCGACTCGACTATCGGGCTGGGTAAAGACACAAACTATCTCTATGGGGAGCTCTGAATTGCCAAGTATCTTTCCCAAAAATTCTGCTGCAAAATCGGGTGTCCCAAAATATGCCGTCTTTATTTTCTGCATGAATGTATTATACTCAACTCATATGACCATCTTCATCGGCGCCGATCATCGCGC
>JACOTV010000064.1 GCA_016178125.1 Candidatus Microgenomates bacterium
GAATAACGCGTGCTAAAATACCGTCACATCGTACTGAAAAGGTCTGTCCCTTTTCGTCGAGGGCGGTGACGGTGATTTCCCGAGGCCGGCGGACCGGGCCAAAAAGATCTCCATTCACAACGCTCCCGCAGCCTTCATAAATGGTAACGGACTCTTTTGAAAACACAGTGATTTTAGGATTGATGAATACTCTGAATACATCTTCCTTTCCGAGTTTGCGTGCTTTCGTATTTCGTGCATGAGTTACGAAGACCTGATAGTTTTCGGCAATCTGGGGAGCGGCAATGCCGATGAGTTCCGCTTTATAGAGCGTATCGGTGAGATCTTTGATGAGTTTTTTGATGACCGGAGAAGTTACATCGGAAACTGATTTATTTTTTCGTTTCAGATTGGGGTGACCGGCCTGAATAGTTTGTCGTATCATTTAAGTAATCGCGGTAATGTCTGATAAATCTGTTCTGGGAATCGTTATGACGCCTCGTGCTCCAAACTCTACATATCTTTGTGTATAAACGCCCACACTGTATCGCATAACTTTGCTGACAGTCGAGAATCCTTGTGTGATTTTAAAACCGGGTAATTCCACTAATTCTTCATCACTACAATCCATGTTTATTCGGTGTAGTAGTCCCACGGCTTGCCCGGCTGCGCGGATTTTCTCTTGCTCCAGAATTCGAAGGATACGTTCATCACATTCTGTCCATGTATGAATGTGCTTTGTAATTCCGTACGCAGTTCGTACAGCAGTAGTTACTGAGGCGGTTTCCGTATCGTTGGCACATGCACGTAAGCGTGCATAATCGGTTTCAGCCACATCCACCGTATAGCCACTGGGACGTTCGGGGAATCTACGGTTTTCCATTTCCCGAGTAGTATAGCAGAGAGTAGGTTTGGTAGATTATATAGAGATAAATGCCCATGACTATGGTAATAATAACGCTGTTAATACCTTCGGTATACGGAAGATGGCTGAGGGTGATATACGTAAGTATTAAAAGAGCGAGCATATTCCCAAACCGTCCAATCATAGAAATATGATTGAGTTGCATCTTTAGATTAGGGGTACGGCTTAATAAATACAAAAGATAGAGCGTCACTGCGATATATGGTTGCAGATATACGATGTACATCGGTTTAGAGACAAAATAATATGAGACGAGTACGTCGAATATGACCCAACATGCTGCGGCCACTATACATGTCGCAACCGATCCATGACGTATGAGAAATGTCATTTTCCCAAATTGTTTGTCACCAGTTACATCGCGGTAGTCTTTCAAAATAATCCGGCCAATAAAACCTATATACAATGCCACGGCAAGGGTAAGAACTTCGCGAGTCACCGGTATATTATGAATCATAAACCCCATGAAAAAGGGAATAAAAATATAGAAGTAGGGAAGCGTAAGGGGTGCCAACATGCCCCGGTGCGAAAGTTGAAGCGGAGGAAATGAATACACAATGTTTAGAATAAGACTGCTAATAACGAATAGTATTCCAGTAGCTCCCAGAAAATAACTTGTAGAAAGTGCCGCAACTCCTGAAATAATCGCGAGTATGAATATCGCGGTACGTGATGTTTTCTTGCCATTCGCCAAGGGGCGTTCTGGATCGTGTTTTAAATTTATCTTATCTATTTCTTCGTCACTGAGATCGTTTAAACATGCCGCGTTAATATAACTCAGTACAATCGGGAGAAATCCCAATATAAATAGCGGATCATACGTATTAGTGGTATTTCCGATTGCGTCACCGATCGTATAAAACAGAAGAATCATAAGAAGCGTGCGCGGTCGGGACATCTGATAGATAAGGGTGGAGTACGTCCGTATTACATGCATTTCGGATTTCTCATGCACGAAAAAACCACGATGGCGAACAAGAGGAAAAAGCCGGCTCCCACGATCCCGATAAGCATGAGGATGCCTGAAAGTATGCTCGAGACGAAGGTCACCTTTTTAGGAATATTCGCACTTTTTGCGGACACTGCATTTTCAGACGGTAGATTGTTACGATAGTCCTTGGCATCTTTATTTGCCATGTCATTAAAGAAGATTAGAATGGCCACAATAATCATTAAAACAGGAAGAGCGGTAAGAAGCGTTAGTCCCATAGATACAACGGTATTATATACCGAAACTGAGTCCAGAGGGAGGGATTCGAACCCCCGAAGGTTTGCACCAGCAGATTTACAGTCTGCCCCCGTTGGCCACTTGGGTACCTCTGGTTTAGGTTTAATATTATACCCCAAGTAGGTTCGTTTCGCATTCTGAACCTCTGTCAATCCAGTGAAGGGGTAGCGCTCAGCGGTTGCGCTGTAATGTTTTATGCACGTTATCACGATGCTTCTTGACATTGTTTTTAGTATTTATATATACTCAATGATAGATAGTGTTTCTTTAGAAGTTATAAGAATATATGGCCAAAAAAGCAAAACGGTCAAAAGCCGTAGCCAAACGTTCAACAGCTCCTGTTCATCACAGGGAAAAAGCGTCAGATCATAGCGCGATCATGCAGATCGGCATCGCGTTTATTATTATCGCCGCGCTTTTGCTGATGTTTTACGTCGGGCAAAACTACTCGATTCAGTAATTTTTGAATTGTAAGTCAAAAAAAATCCCCCGCTTTTTATAGCAGGGGATTTTTTTGTTGGTCGACGATTAGTATCCCATGTCGCCCATACCACCCATTCCGGGCATACCGGCGGGCATGGCGGGAGGATTCTTCTCAGGCTTGTCAGCAATAAGAGCCTCGGTCGTGAGGATCATTGCAGCAATCGACACCGAGTTTTGAACCGCGGTGCGAACTACCTTAAGAGGATCGATGATACCTGCTTTAACCATATCGACGGCCTGTGCCGAGTCTTCGGTTGAAAGCTTAAGGACATCGTATCCCATTCCCGTAGCCGACGCGACGCGTGCGCGTTCCAGCAAGAGACCTGGGTTAATACCCGCGTTTTCCATAAGTTTCATAAATGGCGCTTCAAGTGCACGCTTGACGATGTCAAAGCCGATGGCTTCTTCACCGGTCAGCTTAGCTGCCTTTGAGTTCATCTTTTGCGCGATTGAGAGAAGAGCGACTGCGCCTCCTGGCACGATGCCTTCCTCAAGTGCGGCTTTGGTTGCGGCAACCGCGTCAACGACGCGCTCTTTTTTGTCTTTGAGCTCAACTTCGGTTGCGGCACCGATATTAATGACGGCTACGCCACCTGACAGTTTAGCCAAGCGTTCTTGGAGCTTTTCGCGGTCGAATTCAGACGTGCTGTCGTCCATCGCGCGGCGAATCTGTGCGACGCGTGCGGCGATCAGGGTTTTATTCCCTTTGCCACCGATGATACGGGTGTTTTCTTTGTCTGCCCATATTTTATCGGCACGACCGGTAACGTCGATCTCGATATTTTCGAGCTTTTGGCCCTTATCTTCGGAGATCACAGTTGCGCCCGTTAATACCGCAATGTCTTCGAGCATCTCTTTGCGGCGGTCGCCGAATCCTGGTGCTTTTATGACAAGTGCATTAAAGGTTCCCTTGAGCCGATTGACCACCAAGGTTGCGAGTGCTTCGCCTTCGACATCATCTGCGATGATTACGAGGTTTTTAGAAACCTTGACGAATTTTTCAAGAAACGGCAGAAGGTCCTGGATCGAGGTGATCTTTTTATCCGTTATGAGGATATATGGATCAGCGATCTCGGCTTCCATCTTTTCCATATTGGTTGCAAAGTATGACGAGGCATAGCCGCGGTCAAACTGCATACCGTCTTTGTGCTCAAGCGTGGTCTCAAGCGAACGACCCTCTTCGACGGTTACGACACCATCTTTACCACCGACGGTTTTTAGGGCGTCAGCGATGAGCTTTCCCAATTGGGGGGAAGCGGCTGAAATGGTCGCAACGCTTGCTGCGTCGTCGATGCTTATATCTTTTTTGATCTTTTTGAGCTCGTTTACCACGAGTTCAGAAGCACGGTTCAGTCCGTTTCTGAGAATCATGGCGTTTGCGCCTGAGTTGATCATTTTGATGCCTTCTTGAACGATTGCTCGTGCCAAGACGGTAGCGGTGGTTGTGCCATCGCCTGCAACATCGGCGGTCTTTGAAGCCGCTTCTTTAACGAGCTGTGCACCCATGTTTTCAAACGGGTCCTCGAGTTCGATTTCTTTGGCGACAGACACACCGTCGTGAAGAACGGTGGGTGCTCCCCATTTTTTATCGATCGCTACGTTGCGTCCTTTAGGACCCAAGGTGGTAGCGACTGCATCTGCTAACTTATTAACTCCTGCCGCAAGTTTGGTGCGGGCATCTGATCCGTACGTAATTTGTTTTGCCATAATAATTTAGATCAAGAATTAATAATTGACTTATTTAACGATAGCCATGACATCTTTTTGCTCAATGAGCATCCATTCTTCACGGCCAACTTTTACCTCATTACCGCCCCATTTTTTATAGAGGACTTTTTGCCCTGGTTTAACGACCATGGGAATAATATTTTTACCGGCGGGGTCATAGGCGCCGGGACCGACTGCGACTACTTCGCCAGCCTGGGGTTTTTCTTTAACACTATCTGGGAGAATAATGCCAGAAGCGGTTTTTTTCTCTTCTTCAAGAGGACGAACCAATACATAATCATGAAGGGGTTGGATAGATACAGTATCCGTTTTTGCCATAGCTTTTAATTGATGAAACTAATAAAATGAAAAATACGACATCGTGAGGGTAAATACCCTGAAGATGTAGTACGAATAGTGAATTTATATAAAATTCGAGCCATTTTGTCAAGGACAAGTGGAGTCTGCTAAGTCATATGCAACCAACGACACCCGATTCATCGAAGCCAAATCCCCCGGTCGTACCAACCCCTACACCCGTGGAGCCTTCAGTTGTGGCCCCAACCGCTTCCCCGCAGGTTGTCTTGCCCCCGGTTGTGCAACAGCCTACGTCTGTCGTTTCATCAACCGCCGATTTCATGTCGCCTTCCTCATCGGCCACGCAGGGTGAACTTGAGAAAATAAAAGCAAAGCTGCAGGGCGCAAAATTACCGCCTGAGCTCTTGGAAAAAGCCAATGCCCAGATCGAACGAATACAACTGACACTAAAATACGGCGGTAATTTTGCGCAGTTTGACATAACCGATAAATACATCGACTGGATTACCCATCTTCCCTGGCTTACGGCAACCCAGGACACGCTCGAAATAAAACACGCAAAAGAAATTCTCGACAAAAACCATTTTGGCCTTGAGAAGATTAAGGCCCGTGTCCTGGAATATCTGTCGGTTCTTATCATGCAGCGCAAACAGGGGAGCGATTTTGTCCACCGGGCGCCCATCTTGTTTTTTGTCGGCCTCGCCGGTACGGGTAAAACGACCTTCGCTATTTCCCTCGCTGAGGCGCTGGGTAAGAAGTTCGTACGCATACCGTTTGGAGGCCTTTCATCGGCCCTCGATCTGCGTGGTCAGTCAAAAACCTCGCCCGAGTCAGAACCGGGGCAGGTTATACGGGGGCTTCGCGAAGCAGGCGCAAACAATCCAGTTATTCTTCTTGATGAACTTGACCGTATCACCCCAGAAGCTCGTGGCGCGATCATGGGCGTTCTGATTGAGCTTCTTGACCCCGGGCAAAATAAGCACTTCACTGATTATTTTATCGATTACCCGTTTGACCTCTCAAATGTTATTTTCGTGGCGACTGCGAATAATACCGCTGCCATATCTACTGCGGTTATGGACCGCCTCGAGGTAATCCAAATGCCTTCGTACACTGACGCTGAGAAGATCAATATCGCTAAGAACTATGTATTGCCACGATACCTTAGAGAATCCGGGCTTGGCCCTCAGGCGGTCAAGTTTGACGATGCTATATGGCCCAAGATCACCCGCCCATTGGGATTTGATTCAGGTATCCGTACGCTCGAGCGCACCATCGATGGCATTATACGACGTGCGGCGTATCGCATCGTATCTGGCCAGGCTCAAACATTCTTCATCAATGACTCAAACTTAAAGGAGTTTATGTAATCTATGCAAGAGAAAAAGAAGGATCTGACGGAAACACTCTATAGCTTATTTCTGAAGGTAATAATCAGCGATTTGAAAGATAACACAGTTGATATTCCTATGGCAAAGAAGCTCGCGAATGAATTTATTGCATTAGAACCGTTTACGACTATCGAGGAATGTCGTGACAAAATAGAACAATTTGTTGAAAAATTCCCCAGATTTGATAACCTGAAACTATACATAAACAATTACTTAGAGGAACAGAAGGTCAATAGTGTTATTGAAAGAATGAAAAAACATATAAAAGATAACGATATAGATAAGGCATTGGAAGTTGCAAATCTGTCTTCATAATATGGTGGTTGAAGGGCTAGCCGCAATGGGTGGTGCGCTCAAAAGCGTGGAAGCTGCTGCTAGTGTCACGGCCGCGATCCCTGCGGTCGAAAGCGCCGTTTCGATGGGTCCCGCACTTGGTGCAAGGCTTGACGTTGCTTCAATGGCAATGCCTGCAGAAACGTTGGTCAAGGGCATGGGCGGCATGAATATAGACATAAATGCTCCTGTGAGCCCTGGTGCAACACCGTTAGCGGAGGCTGGTGGATCCGGAGGAAGAGGTTTAGATGTTTCTATTCCGATGGCAAGCAGTGCTGATATGCCACCACTCGATCCTATTCCCGGTCGTGTCGACGCGCTATCTACTCTGGGTAATGGTGAAACAAATACAGAAAATCTTACATCAACCGACGGATCGGCCATAATAGATGCCGCAGGAGGAGGAGCACCTCCTGGTGGTGAAGTCACCACAACGGCACTTCCCGCTGAATCAGGAGATGGCAATAAACCAACAGTTGAATCGGAAAAAGGGACCGATGCGACGGGTACTCGAGCCGAAATCGGCGATTCACCCACGACGGAAAGTAATCTGTCTACCGAAGAAGCACAAAGGCTGGCTGATCTAAACAGCGTTGACGCTGCCGACTTGAGTACGAGTGAACTTGTTGAAAGGAATAAACTATTGCAAAAAGAGGGTGAAGCTGGGCCAGAGAATAAAAGGAATAGATACGACGATATACGTGACCGTCTTGAAGATCCGAAGCAAGCCGCGTCGGTTACCGACGAAGAAGCTCAATTTGCAGCTAAATATGAAGATGATTTCCGCGATAATCTCAATGGCGAGGCTCCTGATATGGGTGAATTTTCAAGCGTCGAGGAATTAGGGGCTGACGCAATGGAAAAACTTGCATCTGGAAATCCAACAGAAGCTGCTGAAGCACTCTCAAAGTTTCAAGATGCATATGCTCAGCAGAACGATAAAAAAATGGAATCAGGGACGCCGTTTAAGGATGCAGTGGCAAAGTTCTTATC
>JACOTV010000065.1 GCA_016178125.1 Candidatus Microgenomates bacterium
ACGCTTGAAGGTGCGTTAAACAATCCAAACAGATTCAGTACCGGAAGCCCCATGGTTTCCCAACTACGATGAAATTCATAGTAATGGACACCAGCTTCGTTTGATTTATCGTATTCACCCAAAAGCTCAAGCGACGGATCTTTCATCATGGAGCGGGTCATCGCCGTTACTCCAGCAGAGGTGCTCGCTGTGACAGGAATACCTTTGTCTGCAGAAAACAAAAATGACCCGGTTGCCTTCTGTAAATAAAACATCGACGCACCAGCTTGTGTTGAATACGCAACGATACGTTTTGGCTTTTCATCGAGCGTATCTACCTGGAAAAAGGGATCGGCGATCTGTCGGAAATCGGCAGCGGAGAAATTTTGCTTAAACTGGTAGAGTTTTGCGGTTGTGGGCGCTTGCACACTAACGCTTGCTGGGACAACCCAATCGCTTACGCTGACTTGGGGGAGTGCATACATTTTGTCTTGCTTTACTGGTGCTTTCGTTACCGTCTCTTGATCCCCAGGCCTCATTGATTCAGGCGATTTCTGAGAAGAGCCCTTCATCATAAATACCGCGACAATGAGAACGACCACGATAACGATCGCCCCAAGAATCAAGGGCAACATTCTCTTTGAAGGTTCAGATTGTTGAGAGCTTTGCATGCCGGGAGAAGTAGGCGAAGACATAGATGGTTCCATTACTACAACAATACATAACAAACGCGATGCATGTCAAGTAAATATTTACCTATAATACCTTTATGCCACAACGACCCCGTATCGGCCTTGCTTTAGGAAGCGGCAGCGCAAAAGGACTTGCCCATCTGGGTGTGTTACGTGTTCTGGAGCAACATAGCATTCCTATCGACTATATCGCCGGGTCATCAATAGGCGCGGTAATCGGTGCCTATTATGCACAAAACCCGACTATCAACGCTCTTGAGGAGTTGGTATACAAGCTCTCAGAGCGAAACCTCACTTCTGTTTTGGATCTTTCGATAAAAGGCGGTCTCATAAAAGGAAATAAGATTGAAACGCTTCTCAGGGAGACGCTGAAGACAGATTCATTTGATTCGCTACAGATACCGTTTGCCGCAGTAGCCACTGACTTGACCAACGCAGATTCAGTCTCGTTTACACGCGGAGACTTAATAAAAGCGCTTCGCGCAAGTAGCGCGATTCCTGGCTTTTTGCGTTCTATCGAATACGATGGACGATTTTTGGCAGATGGCGGACTTTCGAACCCTGTTCCTGTAGACGTGGTCCGTGCCATGGGGGCAGACATAGTCATTGCGGTAAATTCTCTCGCGAATTCCGAGCCACTCGATTAATATTCTTCGACATCATCTTGCGTTAAAGTCTTCACAACACGCCGATATCACGATCGCGCCACGCATATATTCAGGAATAATCGCGTGGCGCGACTTCTTCACTCGTGCAAAAGTCGACGAGTTCGTTGCAGAGGGTGCACGCGCTGCCGAAGAGCAAATGCCCGCCATACAACGTGCAATCCGTAGCGTCCACCACCAATCACCGATAACCCGTGTCATGACATTTTTGCGATCACTCAAACCATGAGGCGATTGGTTCTAAGCATAGCCGTCGTAGTACTCATGACCTGTGTCATTTCTTTGTCTCTACACCTTAAACTGAACACTCCCCAGAAAGCTCTGACACCGCCTATCCTTTCGCAACACGCGTATGCAAAAATGAAAGTCAAATTATTTACACTCGTTGACCAACAGAATCCCCGAATCGCAATCGAATGGCTCAAAAAACAGATGGAAACCGACCCTAACGCTCGGGGATTTTGTCATGAACTTCTACACGAAACAGGACGCCATGCATATGGCAAATATCATGATTTCACCAAGGCGCTTTCGTATCGAGACGAAGTCTGCGTCGCCGGATATATACACGGAGTAATCGAAGCGTATTTCAAAAGTAGTGCCGATTTATTCACTTCGATCAAAATGGTGTGTGCAGACCACCCCGGTGGAAAATACATAACGTGGGAATGTTATCACGGGGTGGGACATGGCCTTATGTACTACACCGATAACAACGTGCCCGCATCGCTTGATTACTGCGAATCGTATGACACGCCGTTTGCGCGTTCAGCGTGCGCAAACGGCGTCTTTATGGAAAACGCAAGTGCTGACCACGACAATCATCCGTCTAAATTTCTCAAAAGCGAAGACGCCTTTTATCCTTGCGACGTGTTTCCATATAAATCAGACTGCTATATGAATGCTCCCGTACGATTCCTGGCGACACACAACAACGACTATCGGCGTGCCTTTACCTGGTGCCACGATGCCCACGAATATGAATCAGACTGCATATACGGCGTTGCTTCGCAGATGACAAGGCGGAATATGGGCCACGAAGAAGAGATGCAAACCATGTGCGCGTCTCTTACGAGTCCAAAAAACGGCACCTGTATAAAAAGCATGGTCGTATGGTACATAACCTATTACGGCCGCTTAAACGAAGCGCGATCGTTGTGCGATCGCTTGCATCAATCCAACAAACCCCTCTGTAAAAAAGTGGTTGCTGCGTACGTTCCGCAATTATAAGTGGTGATTATCTAGAACAATATCGGCAGTCGATGCTTCGATTTCGGGCATGGGAATATGCAATTTCTCAAGAACGACTCGTAACTCTTGTTGGAACGCATCAAACGTTTCTTTTGATTCCCAAATATCGGTTACCTGCCATCCGTTTTGCATAGGTCCCGCAAAATGATACAAGCGTCCTCGTGGGTTAGCGTATCCTGCCTCTTCTAGTTTTTTAATAACAAGATCGTATTGTTGTTTGGTGCCTTGGGGGACTTTGAATATATATACAAATGCCATACTTCATCACTTCCTTCCATTTACATGGTACTCCTTTTATTAATCGATTAAATTTTCTTTTTTAAGATACGCATATATTATGCGGTCGACCGGTGACAGAAGAGATTGGTCAACCTGTGAGTCGTGCCAATCCATCTCTTCAATTTCCTGAGACGGCACGAGTGTTCCAACATATTCTGCGGTGTAACAGGTCATTTGCACAAAAACCCCTTCGGGCTTGCCGTGGGCTTGCGCTTGAAACGTTCCCAAGTACTTAATTGTCTCTTGAGATATGTCTACGCCAAGCTCTTCGCGTATTTCACGAATCAATGTTTCATAGTCTGTTTCACACGCTTCGCGTTTGCCCCCCGGCAAGTACCATGCATCTTTTCCCCGCGAACGAGTCGCAAGCACGTTGCGATCTTTTATATATATCCATGCGATTTTATCTATCAATGGTTTATCTGACATATGGCACATTCTACGACGTCTTACGCTAAAATGGGGAGATGAAAGCAGTACAGGTCGTTAAACGCGATGGTCAAGTAGAGCAATTCAGCCCAGAAAAAATTGAGCGCGTAATGCGTGCTGCAGGGATGAACGAAGAACAATCAAAGCTCCTTGTTGCGAGTATCGTCTCGTGGATTAGTGCTTTGCACATTGAATCTATCACATCGCTCAAAATACGCGATGCAGTTCTTGATGAAATGGTAGCACTTGAGCAAATTCTCAATCACTTTGATCGTGAAAAATATGCAGTAACTGTGCATACGACCACCAATACTCTTTCGCATACAAACATACTTTCGCATAATGAACAGATCGGTCATGTTACCGTTCGTAGATATACTTCTCCCCACAATATATTCATTCCCCGTGTGCCCTATGCTTCGGCTCACTCGGTCATCATGACCAATTTCACCCTCATGCCGCATATCTGGGTGTTGGTACAAGTTGCTTTTAAAAAAGTGACCCGTACAAAACGGTTCGGGTTTTATATATTCCCCTGTGGAGGGTTTACCCCCAACTGGAAATCAATGCCAAGGCTCCAGCGAGCTATTAAAAAGTTTATTCATATTGCAATCGGCGCCCCACTTATTGCGTACACTGCAGATAGCGTAATCGCTATATCTTCATGGGAAAAGCGAGAGCTTTCAAAAAACCACATCCCCGCACATGCAATAACGGTGATTCCGCTTGGCGTCGAAGACGAGGCATTTAAGCCTATTGACACCCCCGTATCTTCCCCTATCATCGAGTTGGTCAAAACCCACAGACCGTACGTTGTGCAAGTCTCGCGTATCCATCCGATTAAAAATATAAAAACCACCATTCAGGCCCTTGCTCAAATGAATAGTCTCCTGTCTTACATTATTGTCGGGGCGGTCGAAGATGAAAATCACCTCCGCGAATTACAAGATCTTATCAACAAACTTAATCTTTCGAACCGGGTTATTTTTGCCGGCAAATTGACCACTCAGGAAAAATATTTCGTTATCGATAACAGTCTATGTATGGTTCACATGTCGTATAACGAATCGTTTGGTCTGTCAGTCTACGAAGGGATGAGTCGCGGCAAAATTTGTATTGCAGCACACAATTCTGCACTCGAGGAAGCAATAAAAGAGGAGCATAATGGATATCTATTTGCGACTACCGATAGTGCAGGACTTGCCAGCAAACTGACCGAGCTCCTATCCCCCAATAGCTCCGCAGTGCGAAGAAGAATAGAACAAACAAACAAGGGAGAAATGCAACGATTTACGTGGGCAAATACGGCCAATACTCTTCAGAAGCTTATTGGCATGTTCATTATGGTCTTACCCTTGAGCACTATCGATTGGGGTTATGTAGCCATCGCTGTTACTTCGTAGATCACGACGCAACCAACGATTCCTTTTCAGATTTGCGCCATTTCTTTACTTGGCGCTCACGGGCCATTGCTGTTTGAATATCGGGAAATTCCTCGTGGTAAACCATGGTTACTGGGCGGCGCGCGCGCACGTATTTTGAACCGCGCGCGCTATCTGAATTATGTTCTTTGAGTCGCTTGTCAGGGTTATTGGTAATACCACAATACAGCGAATTATCTGCGCACCTCAAGATGTAAAAAAAGTAAGACATAAAGTGGTCTACGTACGCACTTCGCGAATATCTTCGTGCAGCATTTTTTTAAGGTCTTCGACCGTGGTAACAATTTTATTTTCTACGGTATCGATTCGTTTATTAAGAAGGCTCCACACTTCATCGTGATTATTATTTGCATGATGCAAAAGAAATAGCTTTTTATCTTCTTCGCCAAGGTTTGATAATATAAGGTCGAGCACCGTGTGATGAATCTGCGATTCGATCAGCGCGCTCAGTTCGGCCTTCTCGCTCGGCGACAGCTTGAGCGCATCAAGCTCTACATAGAGAGACTCTATTTGTATAAGGTGATCATAAAAGTATTTATTCATGGTTATGATGCTATCGTGATTGGCCCAAGGGGTATTTTGTCCTCAGGATCGTCGATAAAATAATACAACACCGGCCCCTTTTGCGCGCCGTCGTAGCGTTCTAAATATTTCATCACTTCGGGCGAACCACCCAAATGTTTTCCGGTATGAGGCGACGGACCTGCGTCTCCAATGACCACAACCATCGCGTGTCCGTTATCGGGGTTCACAATCAACATTTTTCGGAATTTAAAAAATTTGTAGAGTTCATTATTGTTTTCGTCCCAACCGGGTGCAAGAAACGTTTGCACCGCGATGTAATATTTTTCGCGGTCGATGTCGCGCTGGGTAAGCGCCCCTCCTGACTCAGCAAAATATCCCCATGCGCCGCGACCGGGCGCCATCCCCGACGCCCCGGTCGCGGCGTCTTCGGGTGTTGCAAAATGCGTATCCATCGTATCCCCCGGATACCGCGTCAAATGTTGTTCGGCACCAATATATCCATACGTTCTATTTAACTGAAATCCGCCAAGAACAGCCCAGACAGGCATCTTAAAATACACACTCAGGAGTGATCCAATCTGAGAATCCTGATCAGCATTAAGCGGTTGCACTTCTGCTGGAAGAAGTGATGATAGTTCTTTGACGAGTGATTCGCGGGTATGCTCGACGGTGATCTTATTTTCGTGCGGAGGAGACAACTGTGCAAACGAAACTGGCGGGCTAAAAGCGAACGTCAGTATACCGGCTAAGGCACCAACTAATAAATTCTGCGGAACGTGTTTCAATGTGTCAAGAGCTGACGCATGTTTGGTATGTATAGCATGTTCAAGTTCGTTGTGACGCGCGGTCCACTTTTGTTTCAGGTGCTGAAATTGCGCTGAAGGAGAGTCCATACAAAGATTGTATCAGGTTTCATTTTGATTGCGTTTAATTTGATGAACGATCGTTCCCTCCTTAAACTGATCTGTGCTAAAATGATCGCATGAACCTCGCATACCAATTAAGACCCCAAACGCTCGACGACTACGTTGGCCAAGAAGATCTCGTTGGACGCGGAAAACTCATTAGGCGCATGATCGAATCAGACACGTTGTTTTCAATTATTTTATGGGGTCCCCCAGGAAGTGGCAAAACAACGCTGGCCTCAATAATTGCACACGAAGCAAACGCCGACTTCCATGTGCTATCTGCGGTTTCGACTGGAAAAGAGGATTTAAACAAAATTGTGAAAACGGCAAAAGAACAAACCTTGTTTAGCAAAAAAACAATTCTCTTTATCGACGAAATTCACCGCTGGAACAAAGCACAACAAGATGTCCTTCTTCCATACGTCGAATCAGGATTGATAACGCTTATCGGTGCAACGACCGAAAATCCATCATTCGAAATTAATAGCGCGCTCTTATCTCGGTGCAAGGTATTTGTCCTTAACAGTCTTTCAGAAGCAGACCTCAACCAAATAATAACAAGAGCATTAACCGACAAGGATCGCGGCATGGGAACTTACGGAAAAACAATCGATAAGCATGTACGAGAGCTTATGATTCGCTTATCAGGTGGTGACGCGCGCGTTCTTCTCAATGCCGTTGAGATGGCAGTCATTAATTACAAAGAAAAAAAGATCACTGAACAGATCATTAAAGATATTTTTCAAACTCGTTCATCGGGGCTCTATGATAAAAAAGCAGAAGAACACTACAATATTATTTCGGCATTCATCAAATCAATTCGCGGAAGCGACCCCGACGCAGCATTGTACTATTTGTCGCGTATGCTCGAAGGCGGCGAAGACCCCAAGTTCATCGCGCGCCGCATGATCATACTGGCTAGCGAAGACATCGGCCTAGCTGACCGTGGCGCGCTCATTCAGGCAAACGCCGGGTTTGAAGCAGTCGATAAAATCGGCATGCCCGAAGCACAGTTAACACTCGCTCATATTTGTCTTTATTTGGCGACGGCGCCTAAGTCTCGCGCCGTCGCCAATGCCTTAGGCCGCGCAAAAGCGGCCGTCTACGAACACCCAAACGAACCCGTTCCCCTCCACCTAAGAAACGCGCCAACAAAACTTATGAAAAATCTTGGCTATTCAAAAGGATATGAGTGGTCCGATAGGCATGTGGGACCCAAAGACAACCGAAGCTTTTTGCCTGATAAATTAAAAAGCAAAACCTTTTACGACAAACAACCATAATATGAGAACCGAACTAGAGGCTTCACTCGGTGACCATAGTATCTATCACGCACGCAGGTCCGAGTTTGACACTGGTGAGCGAATCCCGTTTCGCGTTTCACCCCGACCACTCGAGCTATCAGCTTCCCAAAAAAAAGAGCTTGCAGGAATCGGCGCCGACACCACCGCATATTATATGGCTGTCGATCGATTATATCGCAGCGATGAACGGGTGCGTGATCTCCTAGATACCGGCAAACCCGAAATGTTCACCGGAGACCACGCAGCACAATATTTATTCATCAGACCCGATCTTATTATCACCCCACAAGGATTCTCTCTTTGTGAAGTCGAGACCTCGCCTTTTGGGCTGGCACTTGCCGAAGTGCTCAACCACGGATACAGCAGTGTTGGATTCGATACCCTTGTCGACACTGCTACGTTGCCAGAATATGTACACGCCAATACACCAGTTGATGGACGTATTATCTATAGCACTAAGACACAGGCATATGCTGGGCAAATGAGTTTCCTTGCAGAACAGGTGTTTTCAGGACCTGGCAGAAACTGGCAGGCATATAGTACAAACGAACCTTGTGATACCGATAGTTCACCTATATACCGCGGGTTTTATTTATCCGAAGCACTTACCGATCCGAATGTACGGCTATTGCTGGATAATCAGATGCAACAAGGGCAACCGCTTCTCCCGTCCCCCACTCCTCATCTTGAAGAAAAGGCTAATCTTGCTTTCATATGGGATCGCCGTTTTGATGCGTACTTCAAAAAAGAGCTGGGCCCCGGAGCGGTAACACACTTGCGGCATGTTATTCCCCCCAGCTGGATTGTTGGTCAGGAAGAGTTTTTTATGCCCGGACTCCCCGATGGGATTTCGTCATCAGTTGGTCTTGCAACTCTTGCGAAATCAAAACGAGCCTTTGTGCTTAAACACTCAGGTTTTGGTGAGCATAGTTCGTGGGCCGAAGGAGTCACCTTTCTTCATGACAAATCTGTTATGAATGCTCAATCAGCATTGATTGATTCGCATCGAGATACAAGCGCTCTTCACATCATTCAAGAGTTTAAAAAAGGCATGAAAGTTCCAATGCAATACATCGATCTCGACGGAGCGTACACCGATATGATGGCAAAAGTGAGACTAACTCCCTACTACTCATTTGTTCCGGGTCAAGAAGGCAAATTGATTGCGGTTAAAGCAACTGGCTGCGAAAACACCGACTTTATTCACGCATCATCTACAAGCATCAACACCGCAGTAAGCTAATCAGTGCATTTATCATTGTTGATGATATTTTATTCTTAGGGCTTCGATATCTTTCTGGTGAGCTTTCATATTGTTTTCCTTACCTGAGGTTTTGCTTACGTTATCGGCATGGAATCGGTGTAGGTACAGTGCGCTTGGCACATACACTGCATTATATCCTTTGAGCAAAAATCTAATAACCATGTCTAGGTCCTCACATACATCCATGTGTTCGTCAAACCCTCCAACCAAATTGAACAGCTTTTTACTGTACATACTATTCTGCTGAAAAAAATGCTCGCCCTTGAAAATCGAAGTCAGCATATCGCGGGCTGTTTCAAACTGGTAGCCATAATAATCTTGGTTCGTAAGATACGAAAGCCGCTCATCGACTCTCAGGAAATCACCATACACCCATTCCGACTGATGCTTCAGCATTGCTGCAAAGAGAGTAGCTAGTGCATTTTGAAGAAGAATATCGTCGGCATCAAGACAAAATATATAATCCGCGTCAGTATTGCCGATTGCCTTATTTCGCGCAGCCGACACACTCAGTGTTTTGTCCGCTTTCAGTTTTTTAAACCGAGCTGATGTATGGCGTGCGAGAATTGCAGTCGTACCGTCGGTTGATCCGTTATCAATGACCGTATGTTCCACCGAAAAATCTTGTCCTGTGACTGCAGACTCAACTGACTTTATACATTCGGTAATAAACTGTTCGCCGTTATAAACCGACGTAATAACCGCGATTTTTTTCATGTATTAACTATAGTCTTCGGGGGGTTTAAGCTGTATCCAAAAGCGTAACTTTTGCGGCAGACCGTGGCCCTGTTTTATGCGATCTTGTAGAACTCCACCGTTTGCTTTTATGATTTTTATCGCGGCTTCGTTGTTGTCGTTACAAATTAGAAGCGCTTTTTCAAGATCCCATTCTTTTGCCTTTGGAATAGCAAGCTGCAGAATTTTCATGCCGTATCCTTTTCTGCGCTTTGAAGGACGGATATCAAACCCTATATGCCCCCCTTCTTTTTCAAGAAGTTTATTCAAAATATGGCGAACCGTAACGCGACCGATAAATTCGTCGCCTTCGACAAGCCAATAGGTAGTTTGCGGGACAAAGTTCATAGGTAAGTGCTTACCTTGTGTCTCAGATATCAACCGCTCAAGATACGAGTCGCCGTTTTTCACGGTAAAAACAGTTATAATGAATATCTATCAGATACCCTAGAAAGAAACCCTCAAACCCTTTCACTTGTCCCTTTTGCCAAGTGACAACAAAAATTTCCAGTAAGACCGATATTCACTACAGAAACCGGTGGATTAAAGGTTGCAATGACTGTTTTGTACTCTCAATTAGCGAAACTACCGCGCTCTCATTTCAACAAGAAGAATACCGACAAGAAGAAAACACTGCACAACCATCTCCTGCTGTTTGAGTCAATACTTGCTGCAACAAAAACTGATAGAATAATCTGACACAAATGATGCAGCTGTATGCGTAACAAAATCTTCTTTTTGATCTATAGCTTTCTTCTCTTTGTAACCGTCGCCGGTGTCTACATGTTGAGCAATATCCAAGATCCTGATATGTGGCTTCATCTTAAAGCCGGCGAAACGATAGTAAAGCACGGTATCGTATTTCGTGATTTGCTGTCGCAGGCGGGCCCTAGTCGTGAATGGCTTCCCCATGAGTGGCTCTTTCAAGTACTCTACTACGGATATACCTCACTCTTCGGACTAAGCGCCACTAGTTATTTTGTTGCCGCGTTTGCAACCGCACAAGCGGGAATGCTCACGTATTTGTTGCGGCGCATATTTAAGCTTTCTGTTCCGGTATGTTTGCTGCTCACCAGCATGTATATGCTGCAGAACTTTAACCTATTCACTCCTCGGCCACAGGTTATCACTTTCTCGTTTTTGCTCATAAACCTGTACCTTATCCTTCGATATGTGTTTTATAAAAGCAACCGATTGCTCCTCACGATTCCTATCACCTATGTGTGGGCAAATATGCATTCCTCGGTAGTACTTAATACAATCCTCTTTGCGCTGTTCACCGTATCATATATCGTCTATGCGCTTGTGCGAAAAAATGCTCAATCAAGACGAATGGCGCGTATCTTAGCACAAGCCACTGTTGGCAATTTAGTAGTGTCGGTACTCCCCCCACTGCTATTCACTCCATATAAATATGTATTGCTCTTTTTTAAGTATTATGACTATTCAAAAGCCTTGATCGTTGAATGGAAGCCTCTTACATACTTTATGGGAGATCTTATCTTGTATACGGCTACTGTTTTGCTTATTGGTGGACTTAGTATATATGTACTTTTTAAAACAAAAGAGCGCAAAGATATCTACTGGCTTCTGCCGTGTTATGTGTTTATTCTTCTTGGTTACACTGCGCTTCGGCAAACGTTTATCGGGTATGTCTTCTTGTGGGTAATACTAGGATGGACTCTTTCGCGAACTGTATCCAAACCAACGATTCTCATTAAGACGGTTGGTGTTTCTGTGGGAGTAGTCATACTCCTCATGCAGGGTTGGTTTTTATATATGCGACTCGGAACTCAACATATCGATTACCCGAGCCGCGCGGCGCAGTTTGTGAATCAAGCACACATTCAAGGGCACATGTTTAATCAATACACCTATGGTTCATACCTCTCATATTCTCTTGATCCAGAGCATAAAGTATTTATCGACACACGTGCAGATGTATATTTATGCTGTGAGATACCCGACTATCTCAAACTCTCTGCTGCTCTGAAAACAAACCCCGTTGCAGCAGATGTTGCACTAAATAAATTCATCTCGAAGTATGACCTGGATTTTTTCATACTCAGTATGAGTGATGACATAATCGGCTTACGAACCGCAGCACTTCTAACTCAGAAAAAAAACTGGGGACTCGTATTTTGGGACGACACCAGTCAAATCTTCGTAAAGCGTCATAGCGGAAACGACGCTGTTCTTACAGTCTATAATTTCAACGCCGTGAGCCCCTTGGGGACTACTCCATACAAAGGGACTCAAGCAGATGCCGCCCTTAAGGAATATATCCAAATGAATCATGTTGTGCCATCCGCGGTGAGCCAAAATGCGATCGGACATATTTACTTTGAGAAGAAAGAATACGATAAAGCAAAAGCCGCATTTCAAGCGGCGCTCGTCATAAGTCCCGATTCACTCGCGCCGCTTTATAACATTGCCGAGGTGTATATTCTTGAAAAGAATGCTGACGAAGCCATCGCAACATATGAGCACATACTACGCATTGATCCCCGACAAATGCCCGCCTACGACAAATTAGGCCAGTTGTATTTATATGCTCTCAAAGACCCCAGCCGCGCACGAGATTATTGGCAAAATGGCCTCAATCGTTCCCTAACTTCCCAAGATCGCGAAACCTTTTCTAAACAGTTAGATCTACTTCATTAACGTTTTTCCTAATAAGTTTCTTATCCGTTTCATAAATGGCAGCGTATGGCTTTTTTTGTATTGATCATATGCCAACTCGATTTGCTTGTATTGATCGTCAATCAAGGGAGGCAGTTTACTCCTCGAAAAAAACCCATAATCAACTACCTCGTGACTTTTCTTAAACTTCCCCTTCTTGTATGTTCCGGAGTAACAAAAATCAAGTCGAGCACCGTCTGTGTCGTGCTGCGTTTTAATGAGCTTTTCAATATGCACTTTAAAATGAGTCTCTTCGTACACTTCTCGTTCGAGTCCTTTTTTAGGGTGCTCGCCGCCTTTTAGAAATCCCCCCGGGAGACTCCAAGGAACGCGCCGATATGAATGCTTGACCACCAGGACTTCATGATCTGCATTAAATATCACCCCCGTTACTCCAACCAAAAACTCATCATTTACCATTCTCAGTACTCTCATTTGGGTATTTTTGCTAAGCGCCAAGCGACGCCATAGGGCAAGCAGTAATCGATACATAGGTGTTCTAGTATAGAATCGTACCGCAGTATTATGAGAATTACGTAAACATGCAATGAGGCGCAGTTCTTACCTATTCATCTTCCTCTTCAGTCACATGATCTCGTATGATTTTTCGTGAATGATCGGCTGTGGGCATAAGGTGTAAGAGCACACGCTCGTATTTAACGGGATTATGAATTTGATACAAAAAATAATCCTTATTCTGAAACCAGTCATGAACCCTGATAGTCCCAAAATTAAAGATTCTTCCAAAAAAGCCCTGTTCCATTTTGACCGACGTTAAGTGCTCGAGTTTAACCTGCTCGTGACGTTTAATAAAAAATCCTTTTTTATGGCCGACATCGGTACCCGACAGCTCATAATATTCGTCGTACCATTCGAGGATAATATACCCGGTCAGTAGTGTTTTTAATATCGAAAGAATGACAAAGATATATACGTTAAAAGTAACCAGCGGGCTCCCGGTGCCCTGATAATCCTTGATGGCAAACATCACAACGTGAAAAACAATAATGATTGTTGCTGTTATTACTTCAAGCGTTACCAGTTTGAGAAGCAATAGAAAAATGCTTTGCCTGATATTGATGTGTTTAAAAGAAATGAGAGAGGGATGAGTCTTCTTATCCTCAGACACGATATTCGATATATCTTGTTCCTTATCCTGATCCTTTATTGAAGATTCCATATTACGATAATAATACTCCTCCATCGACGATGATTTGTGTACCGGTCATATACGACGACATGTCTGATGCTAAAAACAATGCAACCTTACCAATCTCATCGGGGTCACCGAATCGATGCATGGGAATTTTTGCCAGAAATGACTCGGTTATTTTATTCATGTCGACACCCTGCGGCGCGGGGGCTGCCGATTGGAGTTTCTTAACTCCTGGGGTGAGTATGCCGCCTGGGGCGATAGCATTTACCCATATCTTATGGGGCGCAAGCTCTAGTGCACTGTTTTTTGTGAACCCCCAAGCCCCATGCTTTGACGCATCGTAATGTGCCAAGCCCACCGATGATGGATGCAATGCATCAATCGATGTTATATTTATGATCTTTCCACCGCGCCCCTGCTTAATCATTTGTTCGGCGACATGCTTGGTACACAAAAATACCCCCTTCAAATTTACGGCTAGCACGGCTTCAAAATCGGCAAGAGTCATGTTCATAACAGGCATTGAAGGATAAATGCCGGCGTTATTTACTAAAATATCGATTCCGCCAAACGCCTCAACGGTTTCGCGCTCCATCCGTATTACATCGTCTTCTTTGGATACGTCGACCTCAAGTGCCTTCACAATCCACCCACGTTCAGTGAGTGCTTGGGCCGACCTTTCGGCATCTTCGCGCTTGCGGCTTGCAATCATGACATTTGCCCCGGCTTCGGCAAGGCGATATGCTATTGCGTAGCCTATACCAACCGCCCCGGTTACAATCGCTGTTTTTCCTGAAAGATCGGTGAGAGTATGTGCTGATGGTGAACTCATAGTTAAACTATAACACCAGTATATACCAGTCCTATTGAGCCGTGTTACGAATACGAAGTGATATGGGTCACGGAAGAATATACGGAGCGTCTGATATAGTTAATACGTATGCATCAAAAAGAAAACACCACAGAAGCACTTTTCGCGTTTATTAAGGAGCATCCGGCGGCTCACTTGGCAACAGTGACCCACGACGGAAAACCGTTCGCATCCACCGTTTATGTGTATGCAAACACCTCGGCAGAGATCTATATAGCCACCCTCGAAGAAACGGAAAAATTTAAGAATATCCAGGCAAATCGATACGTAGCACTCGTGATAACCGACGAAGTAAACCAGCGTACCGTTCAAATCCAAGGTACGGCTGCTGAGGAGACAGACCCAGAAGTCAGAATGGCAATGATTCAACAGCTTGCACAAGTACAGGCCAGGAATAAATCAGGTTGGCCACCTCCCATCATAAAGCTCGATAAAGGCCGTGTGCGCTTGGTTAAAGTTGTCCCTACCTGGATCCGTTTTTCTGATTTCGGTGATTCAGACACAGTTGTGCAGTTTGAAGTGGCAGAGCGCAACACAAAACGATAAGTCAGGCGACCACATTAATTGGGTTCCCCGAAAAATACGCTTTTACATTTTCTATGGTTGTGTAGGTGATCCTCAGTAACGCTTCTCGACTGTTAAACGCGTTGTGCGGAGTAATAAGTACAAGCGGATGGTTCATAAGAATATGGTTGTATACCACATTTTGCATATTAACTGAGCTGCGATATTCACGAGTTAGCATCACTGCTTCTTCACTCATTTCTTTCTCTTCTTCCATAACATCAAGCGCTACTCCACTAAGGATGTGCTTATCTAACCCGATCACAATAGCCTCTGTTTCTATAAGTCCACCGCGTGATGTGTTAATGAGATAGGATCCTTTTTTAACGGTGAGTATGTTGTCCTTATTGATAATATGTTTTGTGTTTTCGTTATAGGGAATATGAAGCGTTATCACGTCTGATTCTTTCAATAGACGCGCCAAATCTGTATACTCAAAACCATATAACTCCTTCAGCTTTGGGTTTCGGCTACGGTTATATACCAGTGCGTTCATCCCAAATCCCCGTGAAATACGCAGTACATGTTCGCCGATTTTACCAAGTCCGATGATACCAATTGTTTTGCCTTCAAGATCCACTCCCTGTATTTCTTTGTGCTCAAAGTTCAAGTGCTTTGCCTGGTTAACTGATTGATAGATTTTTCTGGTAAGACTCAAAATGAGAGCAAATGTATGTTCAGCAACCGTCGTACTCCC
>JACOTV010000036.1 GCA_016178125.1 Candidatus Microgenomates bacterium
AAGAAGAAATTGACTACTTGTATCAGGGCGGTCCTAAAACCCATTTCCCCGAAGCTTGGAATCGGTTTATTGATCTGGTCCCAGTCGCAAAGCGAAAAAATACGAGTGATTTGTTGAATTTTTATTTTGAAAAATTCCATTCAAGCGATTCGGCCGAAGCGGCGCGTTATGCAAACGAATGGACACTATGGGAAGCGAGTGTCATTGCCCTACATTATGATCCCCGAAAAATCGAAGAGGACGTATTTAAAGAAAATAATATTGCCATTGCGAATCTTGAGGCGCATTACTTTATCAACAATTGTTTTCTTCCCAAAGACTACATTCTGAATAATCTACACAAAATTACTCACATTCCTGCGACCGTAGTGCAAGGTCGATACGATTTTTGCACGCCACCGTATTCGGCGGTTGATCTGGCCGGCGCATACGGAAAAAATATGTCGCTTCATATGGTCAATAACGGGCACTTGCGCTCAGAACCCGAGTCCTTGGCCTCGCTGAGAATCTATACCGAAGCCGTACTTGAATAACACCTATGACTCTTTCACCTGATCAGGAACTAGCACTGAAGCGTTTGTTGGAATGGTACAAACAAGACAAAGATGTCATGCGATTTGTGACACTCGGTGGCTATGCGGGGACCGGTAAAACCACCCTTTTGGCGGTTTTGCGGACCGAACTCGCAGCGCTGAACAAAAGTTTACGCGTTGGATTTGTGAGTTATACCGGGAAGGCGGCGCGTGTACTTAAAACCAAATTAAAAGAAGAAAAGATATTGTTCCCGCAAGACACCGTTGGCACTATTCATTCACTTATTTATTCTCCGGTAACCAATGATCGCGACGAAATAGTTGGATGGAAGATTAAGGAAAAAGTTGATCGCGATCTTATTATTGTCGATGAGGGATCGATGGTAGACGGGCAGATTTGGAAACATCTCATTTCATACGGCAAACCAATCATTGTAGTCGGCGATCACGGGCAACTGCCGCCTATTGCGGGGAATTTCAATCTTATGCAAAAGCCCGATCTGCTGCTTAGTGAAATTCACCGCCAAGAACAAGAAAATCCGATTATTGCCCTATCAGTCGACGCACGCGAAACGGGAATTATTCAGCCCGGAAAGTATGGGCCGGGCGTAGTGAAGTATGCGCTCGACGACCCCGACGCCGCCGATCTCATGAACGAAATAATCAGCAATTACCGTGAAGATACCCTTATTTTGTGCGGATACAATAGCACGCGACGAAAATTGAATGCGGCGATTCGCGCCGCCCACGGATTCGAATCGCCGCACCCCATGAGTGGTGATCGAGTTATATGTCTTCGCAATAATCACCGGATGAATATTTTTAACGGTATGTTGGGGACTATTGATTCAATCGAAAAAACCGACGACGATTGGTACCGAGCCGAAATTATGATGGACGGCGAGGAAAAAGCATACAAGGGGTTAATCTCGGTCAAGCAATTTGAAAGCGACAAGGCACTCAATTACACCGAAAATCGCGCGCTTATTATGCACGGGGACTTATTTGATTTTGGCTACGCGCTCACGGTGCATAAAGCACAAGGCAGCCAGGCGCGTCGTGTGGTGCTTTTTGAAGAGCGATTTAAACAAATGACCGAGGAGGAATGGAAGCGATGGTTATATACGGCTGTCACTCGAGCCGAAGAAGAACTCTACATATTCGCACGCTAATCTCGCTTATTCAAAATTCCCGCCGTTTTCCGGCGGGAATTGCTGAAATACATGAATGTGATTTATGTACTTCCTCCAAGCATTCTGAAAACAAATACAATAAGTGCGATTACCAGCAGTGCATGGATGAGGCTACCTCCGAGGTGAAGCGAGAATCCGCCCAACCAGGAAACAACCAGAATTATGAGAATAATATCAATCAAGCCCATGGTCTTCACCCCCTTTACGATGTGTAACGGATAACATACCCCAACTATACGTATGTCACAATAAACAGCAATAAAAAACAGGTAAGGAATACGTATGAACGCATTCGAAAAAAGGCGACACATACATAATCCCTTGCGCTTCCTAAAAATGGTGGTGTATGATGTGACATATGCAAGCTAAGATACTCATCGTAGACGACGAACAGTATATCCGTGAGTTATACGCGCATATCTTAACCGCAGCCGGTCATATTGTCGAAGAATCGGCAAATGGCCAAGACGCATTCACCAAGATATCAGGTGGCGACTATAACCTTATTCTCCTCGACATTATGATCCCCGCACTCGATGGCATACAACTCTTGGAGCGACTACAGAAAGAAGGCCACGGAGCAAAAATAAAACAAATAATCCTTCTTACCAATCTCGACGAAGAACGTACGGTCGCGCAAGGCGTTTCATTTGGCATACGAGGGTATTTGGTTAAGAGCCAGAATCCCCCCGAGAAACTCACGCGTAAGATAGCCGAGCTCCTCGCCGAATAACCCCCTTAGGCTTATGTCAGATTAGCTAGCGTCCTATCGATCTCTTGCTGGATTTGAGCGTTGTGACGTTCAAC
>JACOTV010000037.1 GCA_016178125.1 Candidatus Microgenomates bacterium
TACTCTTATGCCCGCGATCGAACGCACTCGTTTGAGCGAAACCGGTGTTCGCGGTTGGCAGACACTGCGCACGCGATGCGGATGGAGTGGCGTAGGCGAGCTCGACGGTATCAATCGTATGGACCGGGCGATGAAAAATGTGATGATGGTCGAGCAGAAAGTACGCCAAGACACGAGCGCAGTGATGCGTGAAAATATAAGCAAACAACTCGAAGGCAAGGGCCCTAACGAAAAACCAGACTTGCGAAAAGTGGCTTACCAGGAAGGGGTAAACGACTATAAGTTGACAAAGGAACGCTTTGAGAAAGAATTAACAGTCCTGTTCACCGACCGCAAAACCGGCCAAATTCCCGAATCCGATATGCAGGATTTTGAGGATGCCAAAAAGCTGTACAGCGAAACGCGACAATACCTGAACGACGACTACATGAATAATTTTGCCGAAAAACTACGCATGAATGGTAAGCCCGAAAAGTACTTCCCGTTTGCGGTTGCGGCCGAAGAGCTTGATACCTCGTTTCTTACGTACCAGAGTGCCGGCCCCGACGTGATGCGCCGCGCCTTAAGCGAAATTGGGGCGATTGAAACCAATGTCGTAAAGAACATCCAAGACAATTTCGTGGGTAAATTCCGCGATGTCGCAATGCACGAGAAAAAGTTTGACCCGCTTATTCACGCGATCCACGAAGTGCATAAGCAACTCGACGGTATCCACGGCGAGAAATATGCAAACGAGGTGGCCGATTATATGGCACGTTTGGCAACGGCCTATTTTAAACGTGATTCCGACGTAATTGGCATATTCGGAAAAGTGCTAAACGTGGGTAAGCCGCATTCGATTGCCGCTGAATTTGCCGGTGGATCGTGGAAGAATGTGTGGGAATGGGACGTTGCCGAACAAGAAAGCTTTTATCGTGAACTCGATAAGCTGGGTATTTTGCCCGACCGACCAAAGAACCTTAATAAGGCAGAAGTACTTGAACGGAAGAAACTCTTTGGTATAACGTGGGGGTATAGCAAGGTGCAATTAGAAGACGAGCCTGGGGATCCAGAACATAGCGGGCTCAAAATCCGCCAAGAAATGGGGGCCACTTATGCCCAATTAGCGTGGGAGATTATGCGCAAATGGGCACCTGCAATTGCCGCTGTTATGATGTGGGGGCTCATACGTAAAGCTACCGAAGAAGTTCGCGGCGGAGGCAATCGTCACTAATATATACCTTGTCAATTGTGCTAGACTCCTGTTTAATATAATCATGCGTTCTTTTTTTAAAAACGTAGGTATATATATTTTCTTCCTACTTGCGTGTACGGTCCTTGTGCAATCTGTTTCGGCACGGGTGCCTACTGCGGCAGACACCGCTCTTATTGACGAAAAATGTAATGCAGCGTTTCCAGGGAATAACGCCGATACCGGGTACTGTAGGTCGTGTTTTGAGGTAGGCGTACGCGCCGGCGACAAAGATGTTGGGGGCGGCTCACTGCCCGTCACGAGTAAAGAAACGTTCAACGATGTAATAACCAGTTGTAGCTCGAGCTTTAGTAATGTCGGCATTATAAATAAATGCACAGATTGTCAAACAAGTGGCGCATTCGATAAGACATACAAACATGCCGATGGATCAAATGGCAAGATCGTCGACGAAATCGTGCTTTTGGCCCAAGGAAAACTTGTCTCCGATAAAGATATTCCAAAGCCTGGTGACCCTAACTTAGACAAAGTGGTTTTGCCGTTTCCTTTTGATAACAACGACCCAGCCAAAGCCGGGCCTACCCTAAAAGACGACGTAAAAAAGCAAATCGTCGACCGATGTAATACCGAGCAACCAGGGGGCGGAACCGCCTACGACAACTGTCTCAAGTGTAGTGCGATAGGTGCAATATACGGGGCGCAATCGTTTGGCACGCTAGACGCCTGTAACGTAGCAAATGGATCCCAGAATGTGAGTTTTTGCCGCGATTTCTGCGTGCGCTCGCAGGACGCGGGGACAGTTGATAAACAGCTAGGAGATATTATCGATAAAGCACAAGCCGACATAGCGGCCGAAGAAGCGGCCGACGCCGACAAAGGGTCAGGGTTAAAAGCCACGGTTATAGATATTATGGGGGTAAATTGTGGTATGCCCGGTACGCCGTATGATCGATGTTGTCGTCCGCCGAAAATTGCGTTCAAGATTAGCTTTAACGGTCTAAAAATAACAGCCCCTGGTGCTCCAAAGAGCGGATGGGGACTCAACCCCCTGCGGTGGCCAAGTAAAGTAGCACAAGGAATCGTTAATGTGCCAGTCGGCGTTGCTGAGGGGATCGTAAACTTTATTGGTGGCAGTATATTCCACTACGGTAACACATTCGCAGAAAAGTCAAATGAGAATGTTGTTGGCGCAGAAAATATGGGGTGCCCCGACGGATCGCAAGCCACGGTGAACGGAGTCGCCGCAACCACCATGTCGCAGATCAATGATCCGGCCTGTAAATGTCCGCTGCCTATTGACCCCAACGCCGAACCGGATACTGCAAATCCCAATGTGCTTGCTGCGACAACGAACGCAACTACTTCGCTGTGCGCAAACCTTACGGGTACCGAAAAAGATTCGTGTAACCGGTGTACCGCTCGTAACGGTGGAGTGGTGAATGGCGCATGGACCGCAATCGGCTGTATACCAAACGATGTAGGGCGCTTTGTACAAGAGACCGTATTCCCCATAGGATTCAGCCTAGCGGGCGTCACGGCCCTTTTGACTATGATCTACTCGGCGTTCCTCATGCAGACCTCGCAGGGCAACCCCGAAAAGGTCAAGCGTGCTCGCCAGTACCTCAATTCGGCTCTCCTTGGGCTTGGGGTAATTATATTCTCGGTCTTCATACTCCAAATAATTGGGGTAGACATCCTCAAAATCCCGGGGTTTGCCACAAAGTAACGGATGTTGTGCTTAGTAGTACCGATATGTCCTTATTAGGATCACACTATTTGTGGCACACATGCACTCATGTATACGGCACGACCATTACGCTGTAAATAACTATGCTTAGACTACCGATAATACAACTAACCATGTTTTACCATAAAAACCCTCAGTGGGTGGTGTAGTAGAGAAGAAGTATTATGAGAACGTTGTGGAATCGGGCTGGCTTTTAATACTTGACTTATGGGCTCCTGCGCTGCCCGATCCACCGAGGAATCTGCCTATGTACTTATTGTCTTTCGCAAAGCTCAGTCCGTGCATGATGCTACCGTATTTTCCAACTCCTCCGAGGGCGCCGCCACCTATTGCACCTGCTGCCCCAAAGAATGCCCCGAGGCCAAAGCTAATCGGTGAGCCCTTTGAGCCCGAGAGCTTTTGCTTAGTGAATTTTATGACGTCGGGGATAATAAACAGCATTCCCATGCCAACTAATATGGCGAGGCGCTTAGCAGATAGATTGCTTAGAAAGGGAGGCGTCCAGAGAGTACCTACACTGGTTGAGCTATTTGCATGGTAAATATTTACGAGCAGGCGGGCAGTAACCAGCATCATAATCGTAACAGGGAATGCGCTCAAACCCACGGAACCACTGTGAGAATGCGTTTCGCCCCGGAATCATATTGGCCAGTAGGTAGAGCGGCGAGAATATAACGTACAGCAATATTTTCACATACCCTGCAAAGAGCAATACAAAAATCCTAAAGACCAAGAGAACTATTGTTAGGAAAATGATAAGTCCCAGAATCCACCCGATACCCCATCGAAGCGAAAAGAAGACAAGCATAGCAGTGAGTATTAATTTCAGATAAGTTACAATTACATGCCCTGGTGTATCTCCAACCCCCGTTCCCAAAATATCCCACTTATTCAAGATCTCGCCTAGATGAGTCGCCACCCCGAGGCCATTTACGTTAAAAATTAAGTCTAATCCGAAGTGAGTGAATATCATCATGCCAAAGATCTTAAAGATATCGTTAATCCATGAAGGCAGTACATAGGCTATAGCGCTTCCTAAGTCCGACAACTGTACAAAGCCACCGATTAGTGGAGCGCTGGTAAGCATCCCGGTGCGACTGGGGAACATGCTATCGAATAAGTCGCTCATATCGGGGCTCATAAAATCGTTCTGCAGCTTGCCCAAATTAAGTGAAGGGTCGCCTTTGGCAAGAACCGAAATGCCCAGCAATATGATGGTATACATGAGGTCGATCATGAACCCGGCGATTGCAAACGAGAAGGTTATGAGTATGAGCGAAATAAAGATCCTCGGCAGCGCGTTCTCGAGGCTCACGACGGTCTGCGGGTTAATTTTGACCCTGAACATGATCATGAATCCGACAGCCAGAATAGCCAACACGACCAAGAGGTATGCTACGTTTCTAAACGCTTTCCACATTGCCAGAAGGGGACTTAACTTTGAGAACCCAATTCCCTCGGCCGCATATGCGCTGGGGAGAAGTCCGATATGTTGCATGCTATCTCGGGCCCAGTACAATCCCGAAGCGGGCGGGTTTTCAAACGGCGTGCTCATAAGCCCCCCCACTTTGCTCATCAAGCTATCTTTGTAATATTTATCACCGTCTGATGGATTGTTCGTACACGCCTCGCCGACGGTGCTACACAAAGAAAACCGGTATATTGCAATTGCATCCTTACCTTCTTTTGTTTTTTTGAGTTCAGGGTTATTTATGGCTTGATAAATTTCTTTACGCGTTTCAAGGACCGGGTTTTGGATGGGTGCCCCCGTTGGGTTGGGGTTGGTGAACTTAGAATAGAGCGCGAAGACGACGAAATATACGAGTATGACCAATGATACTTTCTTAGCAAACGAGAAGACCGTTTTAAACCTTTGTTTCATCTGATTTTATTGTAATGAAATTTTGCTCTATATGTCAATGTTTATCAACGATCGGATATTTGCTCACCGGGACATTTAGTTCGGTTAATCGGCGGATGATGTCTTGCCGCACAGCGGGAACACGCGCGTCGGGGACGCTTATGAACTCAAAAACGAACTGTTTATTTGTGCGGTCGAAGCTGGCGGTATAGTCTTGGCTTCGTATGGGGAGCGATTTCATCCACGAGTCTGCGGTTTCTTCGTCGCCTTCAAACGTGTCTTCGTTGTGGAGGAGGTATCGCAAGCGATCAATCGACTGGGGGGTGGTAATGAACGTAGATGAACCTTTCAAATATACGTCGAGAACGTTTTTAGATTTTAGGTACGCTTTAAAGGCATCGACTGCATTGGGATCCTTAAAGGCAACAAGCACTACGCCAAGCCCTGCATCATATTCCATATCGAATTGGTTCGAGGTAAAAGGGAGCGTTGCGATAAATCCCTGCATTCGCTGTCGTTCATCGGGCTGGAGGCGGGTCATAGCATCGACGAAATTATTCTTCTGAAGCGTTTGGAAAGCGCGCGTTTTTGCGGCGCGAGTGATTTCGGGAATCGGGACGGTAGTGTTGCCTGTTCCCTTTTTCCCCTTGAGGCTGTTACTAATCATAAAAAAGGTGACGATTAAAAATACGAGGGCGAGGATCGCTGCTAATATGATGGTTTTAAGTTTCATGATGTTAGCATCCGTCGGGACCGAAATCCGCTAATTTATATTGATCCAATATGCGTACATGAAAGTGATTATGATGGCCCGCTCCACATGCTGGTGTACCCCACGGTTCTATCAGAATAAAGTTACTTTTATTTGTCGAGCGAGCATAGGCGGTGATTGCGTCGTTTACTGTGGGGTCGTCGTAAAAAATCATCTGCACTATATTTGAAGCCAAAAACATTTTCCCAAGCTCTATACTGCGGCATTGTCCTTCGCTAATGCCCGCGCATGAGGGATCTGAGGCGGGTTGGTCATAAAACGCAGAACACATATTCGCCGCCGATTCGTTTGTTATTGCGATATCTACATCGATACCGTTTTTGTGACTTGCGTGTCCGCCACTCGCGTTTATGTTCCATATTTCTATTCGTGAGTCGGCGTATTTATTTTTCCACATAATCGAAGCTTGGTTGATAAGCTTAAGAAGTTCGATGTTGCCGTAGCGACAAGCCGGTGGGTCACGCAGTACATATTCGCCACCGACGGGTTCGGGCATTTGGTAGTACCCATTAGGAAGCGCAGCCCCGGCACGCGCGACAAAAGCGGGGTCGTCGATTGCAACGGGTCCACCACCACCTGTACCTCCTGTGCCACCGGTTCCGCCTGTTCCCCCGACCCCAGTTCCGTTGGAGGTCGGTAGGTCGATCTGCGTGAACGTTTTGATGATGTTTGGAAGTACATGTATAAAGTCCGACGGTGGATCTTCGTCGGCCGCAGGCGGTGTTTGCTGCTGTGCATTTGCACTAATAAGATTGCCCGCGGTTTTAGGGGACGAAGGCTTAAGAAGAATAATCATCGCGGCCAAGCCGAGTACTGCGATTGAACCGATAGTTATTATATTCTTCATAGGTGGTTAATAGTCGATTTCTTGGGTGTCAGGGTGTGCCGGGAATAACCGCTTTTCTTCGGCAAACATTTGCTGAAGCGCCGGCTTGTTAACATATATAATCATATCCCCTTGTGCGATATTCTCAAGCTGATTCTTCTTGAGAAAGTCCTGGACGATTTGATCGGCAAACCGCGTCTTCTTATAAATAAAGAATTTTTTTAGTAGTCGCGAATACGCGATGTCGACGTTTGCATTCTGAATGGGGAGCTGGGTCTTCATGACCTTGTCGAGTTTAACGTTGGGGGACTGGTCAAACGGAACGGTGGCCTCAGGTGACTTGGGCGGATTTCGATTATATGAAATATATGCAGCAATCAGAACAATTACGATAAATGCTGCTGCGAATATAGCGAACTTAGTATATTTGGGATTCATACCGTTAACTGCCGTTGACCGACCAATGCCAGCTTTCGGCGGGCAAATTATAGTAATTGTATTTTGCAGCGTTTGCGACCATCCAGTTGAAACAGGCGTCTCCCGCACGCATCGTATCGCCTCCGCAGGTGAAGTCTATTGCGGTGCCGCGCTCGTGATTTGAGGTCCCCGGGCGAGCCGTTGGCGGAGAGCATTCTCCCGAGGGGCGCTGATAGATATCGTAATCGGTCGTACCGCAATTCTGCCTGCGAAGCGCGATCTGTTCCTGGGGATCGCGCCAGCCGCTGCCGCTTATGTCGAGTCCTGCGGCCTGGGCTGCCGCAAGTAAGGCTTCGGTATTTGCGGCCATGCTGGTATGCACGCGAATTCCCCGAACAAGAACGGTTTGGTCAATAGTCACGGGCCCATCGGGGGTGCCGGTTACCGGGCCACCTGGTGCAGGAGGAGTATTGCCACCTGTGGTGGTGGTTGCCGATCCCGACGCTCCTGCCTGGGGTAGATCGACTTGGGTGAAGGTTTTTATTATATTGGGAAGCACGTCGATGTATTTACTGTCTTCTAAGTCGGGGGGGCCTTGTTGGGTTTGTTCTTGGGCGTTTACCGGAGCACTTGCGGCAATAGCTGCGCGTTTAGGAGTCGTGGTAAGGGCGATCGTCGAAACAATGGCAAAGGCAAGCATTGCAGCGACCGTTACTGCCGTTTTCATATCACTTAGACGAGAGCCATTCCACGGCACGGTCTTGCGAGAATTTCTTATCGCTCCACACAACTAATATGCGCGCCGAGTCGGCTTGTTTTGACCGAATCCAGGTGATCGCATTGGTTACTCCTTCGAGAAAGGCCCGTTTTTCGACTTCATATTGTGGATCATTTTTGGGGACATTGAAGTCGACCCCGAACACATCGATCTGGAGCGTCCACGGGTGAGGTTGCTGGGAAAGCGCTCCCATGTGAACGGTGATTTCACGTTTATTCTCGAGAGTCAGCGTTGACGAGTAAGGCAGAAACGGGCCGAGTTTACGAATTTCGGTCTCTGACTGTTTGGTAACGGCTGCATTCGCATCAATACCGCTTCCCGTTTGAGGAGCATGAGTGGGTGCAGTATTTGCGGCCTTGGGAAGTGCCGGTGCTATCGTTGTGCGAATGGCGTCGGAGCCGGTGCGGATAGTCTGTATGGTTTGTGTCGGGCTTATTCCGCCCGGCTGCCCAGGGGGCGCCTGTTGCGTTCTCAAAAGCGTTATTACACTGACAAGACCCACGAGCATACCTAACAGGGTGAGCGCGATCATGGTGACGACTTTATTATTTGGTTGTTGTTCCATAAGACTACTGTGGAGTCACAGGCGCCGGTGCGGTGGCCGTTGCGCCTGGTAATGTTTTTGCAACACTTTGAATTGCTTGTGCGATAGTTAACACACCAAGACGGCTGTCTTCGCGGGGCGGACTACACTTCACTCCGTCACTACAATATATAACATACATAGTTGCGTGTTTAGTATCGAACTTGTTCATAGGGTATGG
>JACOTV010000013.1 GCA_016178125.1 Candidatus Microgenomates bacterium
GACGATTTTCCCATTTTGCCTTCTGCCCTTTAGTATACATAACACCATTCATTGGACATTCTTCGGTGCGTGGGCCACTTACATCTTCTTTATCAGCATTTGGAGCGTTGCTGTCTATCACCACAGGATTCGTGTTTGCCGACGACACATCGCCGTTGCGCATATTCTTAAATACCGAATACGAAATTACCGAAGCGCATGCAAACACAACAAAAGCAAGAACGAGCGTGATTTTCTTCGACATTGATCTATTGTAGAGAGTTTACAAATAGGTGTCAATATGGTAAAAATTACGCATGCCTCATAAAACAAAGCGACAAAAACTTGCCTCACAGAACCGACGGGAACAGGTCGCAAAATCCCCGGTAGAAGAGCCCAAACATCATGTTCAACCCACGGCCGTTACGGTGTTTAAACAAGACTTTAGAAAGAGTCTTGTTGTCATTGCATTTATTACTGCGCTTGAAATCATTACGTATTTTGGTACGATGTATTATCACCCACGTTGAAGCTAACTAGCTTCTTTAGGTGTTAAGCCGGTCAGCTTTGAAATCGTATAAAAGCTCACCAGCTTACCAGCTAAACCGCTAGTAATTGAAGGGAGGTGATTTTAAATATGGCAACAATGTATTGCGTAAAATGTCGTGCGAAAAGAGACGTAGATAATCCTGAGAAAGTCACCATGAAAAATGGTAAACCTGCAATGAAAGCAAAGTGTCCCGTTTGCAACACCGGTATGTATAAGATCGGTTCTGCTTAATAATCTGTGCGCTGAAGGAGCGGAAACGTAGCTTTCGGTGTATAGATAGGAACATTTTTCTCAATAACGCTCTCATAGAGCGTTATTTGAGTTACTTCAAATTCTATATCTATTTTTAGCTTCAACCATTTCTTCTTGAGTAATAAATACTGCTGCTTGGAAGGGATTCGATATTTAGCTACCGTGAGATGGGGGAAGAACTTCAGGTCGTCGACCATGGCTAGTTCGCGCTTTATACCCTTAACCAAATCGACAATGGGATGGGACTTGAGAAATCCTGCGTAAAAAGTGAGATTATTTTTCATAAAAAGCCCGTTCACACTTGAATATAAATAGAATGAGCGTGTTGCATAGGTGATATTCTCTATCTTCTTTTTGAGCGTTTCTTCGGAATACTTATCAGCGAAGTTAAAGAGCGTGATGTGATAATGCTGAGGATCAACCCACTGAAGGTCGGCATATTGATCTACGAGTGGCTCTAACTGCTCGGCAAGTGACGCTTTAACGGTTCCCGGTATATCGATCGCGAGCATGAGATTCATACTATTGTTATTGATTTGGACGTAACTGATTAATAATTTTTGATGTTGAAAAATCACCAATGACTGGCGTAACAACCACAACGCGCGTTCCTACAAGACGTGCAGCCTGACGCTTTTTGTTTGTTAGTTGCGGATCTCCCTGAGTAACCGCAATTACCGACGGCGATATACGTGTCACCATCTCAGAATACTCGTCATCGGTTTTCAAAAATGGTAACAAAACAACGCAATCTACGCTCTCCAGTGACGAAAGCATTTCAGCTCGTTGCTCTTGGGTATGAATCGGTGTCCGCGCCTTACGGCTTTTTATAAATTCATCGCTTTCGAGGGCGACCACTAACCGCTTCCCGGCTTTTTTTGCAGCGTTTAAGAACTGTAAATGACCAAAATGCAAAACGTCAAAACAACCCCCAACCAGCACGATTGGACCGTCTTCTTGCGAAATTTGCAATTCAGAGGAATAATTAAGCACTGTCGCCGGAGTCTTCATAATCCCACCGTTATTATACTATATATACATATATGCGTTTTATTTCTGAAACAAGCGAGACAAAACAACCGGTCCTTATTGTTGATCCGTACGAGACGCGGACTGGCCTACAGATCGAGCGCGGTCTGAGCGCAAAAGATGATATCGAAGTACTTGTTCAGAGTGAGTTCCCCGTGCGGCTCGAGCATTTTTTCCAGGTATATGTAGTCAACGCCGATTATGCAGACGCCACACGGCGGCAAATCGGAAAAAATGCGAACATCATTCTGGTTTATGTAAAACAGCCCAAAAAAGCCCGAACAGTAGCTGCGCAGGTAAGTCGAGACCGCCATACCCATATCAAAGTTATATCGGTGAGCGAAGATTACCTTGACGAGGCTGCATTTGAACGGCTCCTCTGGTTTTCATTTTCTTCAAATACACCAGATCCGCTACTGGAAATTGTTACACATAGCAAGGCAGGCGCGTCTGATCCTCTGGCAGAGCGCAATATACGAGTAAAACGTCGGTTCAAACGCCATTATATGTTGGGCGCCATACTGACGATTGCCGTTTACGGATTCATAACGCTCCTTATTTTGCTCGCATCATCATTCATATACATTAGTACGTTTGAAACATCAGAAAAGCCAGGAATTATCCTCAATGCACAAACGGCGCGCGGCCTAAACAGCGTCGGCCGCGCGCTCTATCGGCCTCTTCGCCCAATGTTCTTCTTTTTCTCAGTTGGTCTCCTTCCGGACACACTCGTTGACATGAACTCTCAACTTGACTCACTTGCACAAACACACGAACAAATAACCGATACTGCAACGAGAATCGCAAGAACCGTGTTTATAAAGCAGAAAAATAAGCCGCTTAAGCAGATGCTTTCAAAGCAAATTGACGACCTACAGAGTGAAATGGCAAAAGCGATAGAACTCAGTTCGGTCCTTGAGCAAAAAATCCCCCACTGGAACGACCGTACTGAAACGGTACGTCTTGCAGTTTCATCGCGCAAGGACACTCTTATCAAACTTCAGCCTATTCTTCCGTTACTTAAAACGATTCTCGCCAGAGATTCACGCGGCAAATACTTAATTCTTTTAGCCGACACCAATTCAGCAAAGCCGGGGGGTGGGTTATTGCCTTTTTTTGGGATTTTAACCATAAGCGACATGGACATTCTGTCGTTTGACCTCTACGACAGTCGCGCGGTAGACCAGGCACGAACGGAGCCAATTCAAGTGCCCACCTCATTCCGGGCCCTCTCGGGTGAGGCCGTATTCACTCTTCAGAATTCATTGCTTTCGGGGGACTTTAAGGAGAATTATCGTCAAATCACCGACCTTTTAGCACGTGAGGCAAACATGCGAGATTTCGACGGGGCGCTCCTGTTAACCGATGGAGGAATTGAACAACTGATTTCGGCATACACACCACTTTACGTGCCCGAAATAAAAGAAACGCTCACTCCCGAAAATTATCTTATAAAATACCAAATCGCCGCAGATAAGAAAATATTTATGACCGCTCTTATAAACGAATTCCAAATGCGTGCGGCACAAACGCCCTCTACTCAGCTTGTTCCCGCAATTGTCGAAGCATTCAACGAAAAACAAATCATCTTTTTGTCACAAGACGCAAGCACCGCCCGTGTGTTTGACGGATTATATTGGTCGGGAATCGTACCAACGCCACACTGCCTTATCCAGTCCTTTGTTTGTACGGCAGACTACATCTTTCCTCTTCAGTCCAATATTGGTGAAAAGCCCGTGAATCGCTTCGTCGAAAAATCAATGGCACAACAGGTGCGCGTTGATTCTTCGGGACATATTTCTAATACGTTTACGATGAGAGTGCGAAATACCTCGCTCAGTGAAGTATTTCCCGGCGGATCATATAACTCATATGCACAAGTTATTTTGCCCGCAACCGCCAATATTCGTCGGGTAACCGTAAATGGAACCGTCGTTGAACAGCCCGATATTTCGACGTCGACCTACCGGATCGTTGGATTTCCGTTTGAAGTCGCGGCGCAAACATCGAAAGAAGTTAAGATAGAATACGACCTACAAGAGCTCATTCCCAAAACCAAATCGATTTACCAGCTCATATTTCAAAAACAAATCGGTTCACCCAATTCCGACATATCGCTTGAGATACAGCTCCCCCCTCACGCAACCATCACCAACAAAAACTTTTCTCCAGTTGTAAAGAACGGCCTGGTTTCTTATAATACAGTGTTAAACGCGGACAAACTCTTTGTCCTCGAGATCGACAATAGTCACCAATGAAAAAGACAAACGAAAAATTACAGCTCCAGGCTACCAAACGCGATATCTTCGGTAAAAAACTCCGCA
>JACOTV010000034.1 GCA_016178125.1 Candidatus Microgenomates bacterium
CAGTGGAACAAGCGGGAAAAGTTCCTGGCCTAACTCTTCATTGGGAAAAGCACGAGGTAGTCCTCTCTGGAGATGAAAAGTCGATAGTAGACCAACTGGTAAACCAATACAAATATTTATTCGGGCAGGCATCCGTAGAGGTTTGTAAAGAGGCTGTGAAGGATTTGGTACGTGACCTGCCTCAGAGTCAACGTCCACTATTACTTGGCTAGGGTGCATTAGTTCCACATTCTATAGGCTATATGCTATAATAGGTCATGGCTCATCCAGAAGGCAGATCCATATCCGAAAAATTTCGCAAACAGGCTAATACTGCAAGAGAGTTTCTCCGTAGAGACGAACTGGTATATCCAAAAACGGCACTGGGTGGAATTGCCCGTGCTGGAGAAAAAACAGCTAAAATAGTGGGGGCTACTGCCCTTGTAGCTCACCAGGTAGGCTCAGACTTTGAGACTGTATTTGCAACCAAGACTGCTGGTCCAATAGCAGGAGCGATCGTGCCTACAGTAGCAGATGCTTTATTGTGTACTGTGCTGGCTGTAAGTGCTGGACGGGCAGATATTAGAAACCAACAAGCTAGCGAAGATGTCGATATTGAGGGGAAAAAGCTACCTCACGAGCGAAAACTACTTGCACATATGTTACATCGGCTTGGAAATAAGATGCCTGTTCGTCACATTGATGCTGATATAGCGACGATCACTGCAGGTCCACAGGTTGGTATGGCTGCAGAAATAAGAGAAAGACGAGAGGAAAGAAAACGTAAAGGTAGAGCTACAGGTGCCCCAAGTGAACCCAATAAATATTGGGACCTTGCAATTAAACATCCTGGATTGTTTCTAGCTACTAATTCTATAGCCATATCCCAAGCAACAGATAGATTGCATGGGGGCGCAGCAAATACCTTATATGCAGCTTTGGCCTTTTTAGCTACGAAACGGGCATATGAGGTGGTGACGGATCCAGATAATCCTACAATCGCTTTTCGCGCATATAAGAGAGTTAAAAACAGAAACAGTCACGTGAGCTCTGAAGAGATAGACGGTACGCAGGCATTGCATAACGATGGAAGTCCGTCATTACATAAATCCTCTGGTCGAGTTTTTCCACCACATGTTGCCGAAATCTCCTTAGAGGATTTGGCTCCGCACAATGAGGTTAATGTCGTGCATATGTTTCCCGCAGACGCAGAAACAATCGCTGACTAACTGAAGTGTTAAGAGTTACTTCACCCGTCGTTCCCTATATCTGGCTGCGGTGTTCTGCATAACATTCCATAATGCAGGTTCAAGGTCGACGTCGTTAGGAAAGTCACGAGCAGCTTTTTCCTTGGCTTGTTCTACCATTCTCCAATCATGATCGGACCCTATGCGCTTCAAATATTCACCAATGTCCGTTGGACCTCCTCGGTAAACCCGCCAAACAGGATCCTGACCCACTAAAGGCACTTGAATTTGCGCAAAAGATGAACGCACACTATGCGAATCATTCCATGAATCTGCCACTACGTAATCAAAAGGGCAGAAATTATTTTCTTGAATAAACTCCAGCAGCGCTTTCATATCCCAGGCAGGTGGTTCCGTATGTTTATTAAATGATGATATCGCCATATACCCATTCGGAGTTTTTCGCTCTGTTGCGAAAGCAATCGATTGATTGTCCGGATCATCCCAGTAAAACGCAGAAACGGTAGGGACATCTAAATGCTGGTCTGGATGGGCGTTTTTTGCTTCCCAAGTTTCTTTT
Source organism: Candidatus Microgenomates bacterium (assembly GCA_016178125.1). Taxonomy (GTDB): domain Bacteria; phylum Patescibacteriota; class Microgenomatia; order UBA1406; family GWC2-37-13; genus JACOTV01. Next base: position 1,747 of record JACOTV010000034.1, read on the forward strand.
GTGTGGATGAAAACAGGGTCAACATGTGGATGATCAGGCTTGATAGGAACGATTATATGTATCGCTCCTGCTTGCTCATATAGTTTTTCTAAAGCTTCTCTATTTTCGACAAATCTTTGGAAATCAGGGTGAACCTGCGTCCTGTCTATTAAACCACCGAGATTTTTGGGATGAAGAAAAATAGGAAGCTTATCGTGAGGGCTTCGATCGGGTTTAAATCGAGAAAGAGCATTTTTTGCTTCAGGAAATCTTTCGTCACGAGGGGAAGGGACACGGAACACCGCTCCGAAAAGCCCTACTCCAAAAGCGACCCCCATTTTTTTTGGGTCTGCATAGCAGGCAGCTATAAGGTCGTGCTGAGAGGGGTCACGTGAATCAAATACTGGGATAATTCGAGGATCTTTTTCGCCATCAACAGAATAGTCAGGCACAAAAATAAGTGCTTGCACTCCGTCGGGCATATTTTGAGGATGCTGTTTTAATGCGGTTACTACTCCACGGTGATCCGGAGTAGGTAGGCTAAACATATTCTTAGGTCCGTGATGTTCGATTGACATATTAAATATTACAGGCTATAATGCCGATTATAACACACTATGAGTCATGAAAGACTAAGAAATATAGGAATGACTGCGGGCAAATTAAGTACTGCCGCAATATTTGCGTTGTCTCCTCTTACACATGCAGATGTTGCGTATGCTTCTGATTCTAAAATTACTTTAATCACCACATCTCAGCCTCACGAAACAAGTCCTTTCAATAATCCAGTGCCACAGTTAATCGATGTTGCTGCAGGAGTGGGAACAGCTGCTTTTATCCTTAAAAATCGGGCTCGTAGTGCAAATGCCCAAGAAACGATGACCAAACTTCAAAGAACTGGCGACAGACTTGCTGAAGTAGGGATGGATTTGGCAGCCACTGCGGGATTCGCGGTTATAGTGACGATTGCTTCGCGCCTTTAAGGGACTTTTATATAGGTGAATTTGATCTTCTTTATTCCGAACACTATAATTAAATTTTAAGGAACGCTGTTAACTACATAGGTGTGCTGCAAAATATATAGTATAATACTATAACATACCAACTATAGTTTTCAGTGAGTCTTAATACGATGACCGCAATACACGAAAAATACAGGGATATTGGTACTCCGGAGGACTTTGCTCGTGCAGATGATGCACTGGGGAGGATAGCCGAGACCTTTGCTGCACAGCGTGAAAGACCGCTTGATCCTGTTATAGGTGCATTTCAAGAGGTGCTTCTTGATCGCTTTCAGCAAGCATCCCCTACAAGAGACTTTTATAGAAACATACTCGCGGAGCGATTTATTCCACCAGGTTTTGCTGTAAATCTATTTTTCAGAGGTTCCCAAGCAATTCAGATGCGCAATGAAAGCGAGCCTGGTTATCCTGAGGGCTTCGAATCCTCCGAGCGTTGGGAAACAGCTTTGGATAGAATGTTGAAGGATGAAGAAGAGCGTAAATCCTTGACGGAGATTCTTTTACATAAGGACACAATAACGACCATTTACGAACGATATGCGGGTACAAAAATCGCTCTTAATTTGATATTTCAGAATGGTATGCCTTTGCGAGTGGCTGATTTGGGGTGTGGAGCTAACTATGGGTTAAAGGGCTTAGCTGTAGATGAGCCTCTCTCAGGTGTATCCGGTGGAGAACTGCAGCCATTAATTGACAAGCGAGTGCCAATAGAATTTGGGATAGGCGTGGATTTAGCAGATATGTATGATAGAGAAGTGATACAGTGGAGAAACGAGTGCAGAAGGCCTGGCGAGCTTACGCATGAAGCCATGAGTAAAACTGCGGAATTTGAGAATCGTATATCCCACGCTGAGGATAAAATAAGGTTTATGCAGGGAGATCTATTAGATCTTAATCTTGCGGTGCCAACCCCGGTGAGATCCGATGGGCAGACTGGGTACCACGCAGTCGTCTTAAGTACGATGTGCTACCAAATGTCACCCGAAGACCAAGTATCTATATTAGATAGGGCACGCACTCTGTTGATAGATGGAGGCATCGTGATAATTCAAGATTTTGCAAAAAGCGTTCCGAAATCGTTAAAATGTCCAATGGGCTTGGAGTTTTTAGATGACTGGGGCATAGATAGTTATCGCACTTTTGTCCTCAAAAAGAATGATGGTGAGCCAAAAGAACTTTTGATTTTTGATTCAGGGAGATGTAAAAATGTTAGAAGAGGAAAGGACTTCGATACATTCACTCCAAAAGAAATACCAGTCGTGCCTTAATTGTTCTGTTCTTCAGCCAAATGCCATAACTGCGGCCTGGGCGCATGCATCATCCTGTGTGACATCGTATGATCCTCCGACACCGACTGCACCGATAACAATGTCACCATCTTTAATAGGCTGTCCACCTGCTATTGTCATTAAATCTCCACCGAGCGAGGATTCGATACCATATAGTGGTTTCCCTGGAGTTGAGTACTGAGCCATTCCTGCTGTTGGTAGGCCGATAACAGCGGAAGTATATGCTTTAGCATGGGCAAATCGAGGGCTTGCACTAATAGCACCCTCCATTCGTCTCGTTGCAACGGTAGTCCCGTGATCGTCGACTATAGTGACAGTAATTTTTATTCCTAGTTCTGAAGCTTTTGAAACGGCATTGTTTATGGCCCCTTGAGCCTTCTCGTATAGTCTCATAGATATTTATAAAATGTTAATGGAAATCAACAATAGTTTAGAGAAGCGTATTAATAAATGCAATACACATTCAATGGACCAGTAATAATTGCTATTATGAACGTAGTATGTACTCTACAGCCCCAAGGACAAAAGCAACTATTGAAGCATTATGGAGACTTGAGAAGATAATTCTTGAAACTCTGGATTTTAAAGATGTTGCTACAAAAATAGTAAATGGATTGCTTAAAGAACTCGGTTATTTGGATCTTGGATATCGCATAATTGTTCTGACGCTTATTGACAAAGAGAGGAATGTCCTTCGTAGAATTGCCCTGTCGCAGACGAATGAGGCAGAGAGCGCGCAAAATGTTTCAGCTATTCCGTTTCACCAGATCGAAATTCCGCTGGACAGTAAGGATAATCTTCTTATAAAGTGCATCCGCGACAAACGTCCGTATTCGACGCGTAACTGGGTTGATCTCTTTGCACCTATCCTCACCTCTGATCAGGCAAACTCAAATCAGGTAGCCGCTGGTATAAAGACGAGCATGGTCTACCCAGTGATAGTACATGATGAAGTAATCGGTGTAGTCATCTTTAGTCTGAATAAGCTAGAGGGAGAAGTGACTGATGATGAGCGAGATCTAATTCGTGGATTCACCGATATTATCGGTCTTGCGGTACAGAATGCTCGATTATATGGTGCTCTTTCGGAGCAAGCAGACAAACTGAAAGTAATAAATACTGACATCTACAAAAAGAATGCACAGCTTGCCGAGGTAAATCGTCTTCTGACGCTGCTTCGGAGTATCGACGAGATCGTTCTTTCCTCGGTGACCGACATTAAGCAAAATGCCCAGCAAGTGACCCGCCTAGTCGTTACTGCAACGGGGGTGGTAGCGATTGGCGTTTTGCTATTTGACGACGAGAAAGAGAATCTCAAAAGTCTAGCATTTAGTGTGCTCGGGGAGATCGCGTTCACCCAGCTTCCCATAGGCCAACTTCTCGACACAATTTCGGTACCCATTACCGACTCTAACAACTTGATGATCCAGTCGGTTATGGACCGTTCCAATAAGATAACTACGCAACTCCACGACTTGATTCCTGCTGAGATTTTTGAGTCTCTCTTGCATCACCCCGAAGCAATCAGCATTAAGACCTGCGATGTGCATCCGCTGATCGTCCGTAACGAAGTGATTGGCGTCATGGTGGTTATGCATAACGAGCTCCCCGACGATATTTCGAGCTTTAAAAAAGATCTTATGGTTCGGCTTTCGGGGGTGATTGGGATTGCGCTCGACAACGGGCTTTTGTATCACGGTGTGCAAAAGGCAAATCAGCGGCTTAAGGAACTCGATCGGCTCAAAGACGATTTCGTTTCGGTGGCGTCGCACGAACTGCGTACGCCCATGACCGCGATCCGTTCGTATTTGTGGATGGCCATAAAAGGCCGCGGAGGCGAACTTACTGAGAAGCAAAAGTACTACTTAGGCCGGGCATATACTTCAACCGTGCGTCTTATTAATCTAGTGAACGACATGCTCAATATTTCGCGTATCGAATCAGGGCGCATTTCGGTGAACATACAGAAAGTCGAACTCGTTGATCTGGTAGAAAGCGTACTCACCGAGTTTAAGGCTCGCGCCGACGAATTGGGTCTGACCATAACGTTAAAAAAGCGCACGCTTCCTCCGGTTTTGGCAGATACGGGAACGGGGATAAGCGAACAAGATCAACAGCATCTGTTTCAGAAATTTGGATTTATCGGGACGTCTTACAAGGTGAACAAGTCAGATTCACAAGGGACTGGTTTGGGGCTTTATATCAGTAAATCAATAGTGGATATCCATAAGGGAACGTTGACCGTGTACTCTGAGGGGATGGGGAAGGGATCAGCCTTTAGCTTCAGTCTGAAAATATACAATGATCAAGATTTCGCCCAGTTTCAAAAAGAATTTGGCGAGCAGAAGAATGGCCTCGGAGTTATCCATGTAGATGTATGAACACTGCAAAGCAATCTCATAATCGGTCAAGAGCAGGATGGACATATATCGAACTCATTTTGGCATTGGCAATAGTGGGGGTGCTGATAGGCCTCACTACCATGAACTTATTAACAGCCAAAAGTAAGTCTTCACAAAGCACGACGGTCGACTCACTTGCCTCAGACATGGCGCTTCAACAGACCCGCGCGATGAGCGGTGACACGTCGGCTGCGGGCACAAAAAGCGCGTACGGCATCTATTTTCAGTCAGACAGATATGTATTGTTTAAGGGGAATGCCTACTCGGCGGCCGATACTGAGAATTTCACCATTCCGCTAACGTCGGTTTCATTTTCTTCGATTGGA
>JACOTV010000043.1 GCA_016178125.1 Candidatus Microgenomates bacterium
AGAAGATCTTTCACTGTTAGCTTGCATCGATCGTACCTATGTAGCCCGCATCGAAACCGGTCGCGCAAACCCGAGTATCATGGTGCTTAATAAGATCGCCAAAGTCCTCCACCTTAAGGTGTTCAACTTGATCGAAGGAGTGTAAAAACGAGGTAATTGACGTAGCATGATGACGATTGATCGATTCTCTACTATAATGACTTCATGCAGCAGCTTTCGCATTATCAGGTCCGCAACCCCAAAGACGATGAAACTCCGATCGAAAGCGCAACCCAGATTTTTGCGTCGCTTCTCTCCTACCCGTATGTATCACCGTTAAAGCGCACTATTTTTAAACCGAAAACCTTTGCGTTTGAGATATTTTTGTTAGGTCAAACGATTTATTATTACGTCACCTCGCCCAAGGAAAACGATACCCTCGTGCAGAGCTTGGTCACGTCTTCATTCCCCTCGTCTATCATGCAGAAAACGACCGACCCCTTGGCGACTGTTTTAAAGTCAAAATACCTTGAATTCGGGCAGATGAAATTGAACTCGTATTTTTATCTTCCGGTGAAAACGTACATGGATTTTAAGGATATCGACCCGATGTCGTCGCTCACCGGATTTCTTTCAAAGCAAGACGCGGGGCTTCGGATGGCCGTGCAAATCCTTATCACGCCGGCCAGTTTTGCGTGGCAACATAGAGCTGTCGAAGCCTCGAAGCAAATGTCACACGACGTAGCTTCGGACAAATATACTCAAAATCCTCAGAAACTGCTCATCATGCGAAAAGCCTCGTTTCAAGGCGGAAAAGTCGCGATACGACTGATCGTTGGGACCCAAAACGAACAGCTCCATCCGCTCACCTATATCAAGAATCTTGCCGGTACCTTTGGGAGCTTCTCGCTTGGCGAGGGAAACCAGTTTGTGTTTGCGCGCCGCCGGCTGTTTAAGGATCGATTTATAAAGAGAACGGCGGCGCGCACCATCGCGGCGTTTGAAAACGGCCATCAGATTTTAAACGCCCAAGAACTGGCGACTCTTTGGCACCCGCCTGGATACCTCATGGCCGGAATTAAAAACATCAGTTGGGGTAAGACCCTCTTGGGCGAGGCGCCTGAGGAGCTCCCCGTTCCCCTAGGCGGCGAAGACAAGCAGCCCGATGTCAACTTCTTCGCAAAGACCGAATACAAAAACAAGGAAACCATTTTTGGGATCACCAATCGTGACCGGCGCAAGCATATATATATCATTGGGAAAACAGGATCGGGTAAATCAACCCTTATTTCGAATATGGCGATCGACGATATCCGTAAAAACCGCGGAATCGGCATTATCGATCCCCACGGCGATCTTTCAAACACCATACTTGACTACATTCCCAAAAGACGACTCAACGACGTTGTGTACTTGGAACCGTTCGATACCGCTCGCCCATTCTCGCTCAACGTTCTTGAGGTACATAACAAACAGCACAAAGATCTCGTCGCCTCGGGAATCGTGTCGATTTTCTTTAAGCTCTATGGTGACAGTTGGGGACCTCGACTCGAATACATTCTGAGAAACGTGATTCTCACGCTCCTTGAAGTCCCCGGCGCAACCCTCGTCGATGTACTCACGCTCCTGTCAGACACCAACTATCGCAAAAAAGTGGTTACCGAATATGTAAAAGATCCGGTTATTAAAGGGTTTTGGGAACAAGAGTTTGCCAAGATGCCCGACAAGCTCCGCGCCGAAGCTATCGCGCCTATTCAGAACAAAGTCGGCCAGTTCGTTTCGTCGCAGATGATCCGTAATATTCTTGGTCAACCCAAGTCGACGATCAACCTTACTAAGATCATGGACGAGGGAAAGATTCTTATTCTCAATCTGTCTCAAGGAAAACTCGGCGAAGACAACGCCGCTCTGTTGGGAGCTATGATGATTACCCAGATTCAGCTTGCCGCGATGGGTCGCTCATACCAAAAAGAAGAAGATCGAAAAGATTTCTTTTTATATGTCGATGAGTTTCAGAATTTTGCGACAAGCTCGTTCGTAAAGATTCTTTCAGAAGCGCGTAAATATCGACTTTCATTAAACCTGGCCAACCAGTATATCGAACAGCTCGATGAAACCGTGCAGAAAGCGATTTTCGGCAACGTCGGCACCCTTATATCGTTTGTGGTTGGCGCACGCGATGCGTACATCCTGACGAAGGAATTTGCCGAACTCTACAGCGAGAGTGATCTCGTGTCTCTTGGCAAATATGAAATTGTGCTCAAGCTTTCGATAAACGATTTGTCATCGGCACCGTTTCCCGCGCGCACGCTCCCCCTTCCCAAAGTGGTGAACGAAAATCGTGACAAAATCATCCAGCTTTCTAAGGAAAAATACGGTCGAAAAGCATAAGAGACCCTCCTCATCTCCCTATTGTTTTGTATGAATAAAGGAGTACGATTCTTTCTGGTTATAGGCCGCCGTCTTCAGACAGACTACGGCGAGCCGAAGAAGGAGGTGAAAATATATTAACACCAAAAAAATAGGCACACTAATCGCATCAGCAGCACTCCTTATTTCCCTCGCAGTTCCGTCGTTTGCCGACACCAAATCCGCCAACTTTGAAAGTCCAGCGTATACCGTTGGAACAATCAACGGGCAGAATGGATGGACGGCAACAGGAAGCGCCGGATCAGGATGCGCACTATACGATCAAGCAGTCAACACCCAGGCTTTGTTTCCAACGTTCGGGACACAGTCGTTCCGCGTTTCTGACGCAGTAACAAGCGGGTGCTTTGGCGACCAGGCCTTTTCAATACCGTTAACAGACTCTGTAGGAGAAACCACGGCGACAGCAGGAAGCTATGCGGCCGGTACACGACAGACGCATTTCGAAACTCAGTTCGACATCGCATCTGCAGTTCCCACTGCGCAGCAACCAGGGCTTCACGTATCGGTTTCACCAGACCGCGGAGACGGCTCACGAATGAGCTATTTGCGGTTTGAAGATGGCACAGCAGGCATCGATGTATTCTTTGATGACGTGCAAGGCACGACCAATCCAGCCAATTTCGTGGAAACACAAGTTGCGACCGGACTTGATCGAACCAAAACACACACCGTCAAACTTACGTTTGATGCTGTCGAAGGGCCATCCAACGATGTAGTCAAAGTCTACATTGACGGAACCCTCGTCCAGACAGGCACGAGCTGGGAAAATTACTACCGTTTCGATAGCGAGTCTGCCTCTGAGCAGAGTCCGCGTATCGTACGAACAGTATTATTCCGCTCAGTAGGTGGCGCAAATCCGGCTAACGCAGGGACATAACGATGACCACCACGGACATCGGCACGAACATGACGACCATCATGCAAGTAGCTGACGATTCGTAAACAATGACCTCCGGCGTCTCACCGGAGGTTATTTGTTTTAAGAGATATTACTTTAGAGGAGCGTTTTTGGGGAGACTTTCACATGCTTCGCCATCTTTATTTCCGTCGAGCCGATTTACGTCGTTTTTGGTTCCCCCTACCTTTTCAAAAAATCCCTGTGCCTCGGGCTGGGTTGAAAAGTCTGAACAATTGTAGTCATCGGCTTTTTTACCTTTTGATGAATCGGTAGTAATATTCCCTAGTTTGTCAAAAAGAAGGTTCCCCTTTTCGTCGCGCTGGACCTTGGAGTCCTTGACCGAGCGTGTTTTAATCATTTTTCCTACGTCGTAGTCATTATTGGTGGCTTCGAGCCCAAATGCTGCAAGCAGCGCAATGAATGCGATGACCAGAAACACCCGCATCTTGGCCCAGAACACGAACAAAATAGCGACAATGATTAAGAGAATTCCTATAGCCCAGAGGCGGAATTTATGGCTACCGCGGAGTTCTTGGAATTTGGAGCGCTTTGGCGCATCTGCTGAGGAATCGTTAGGCACCGTTGGTTCTTTTTCTGCGGACGCAGACTTCGTTTTTTTGCTCATGGCTGGATATAAGTATAAGGGCGGCGCGCCCGAAGTCAACGGGAGTCGGGCGCGCCGCCTCTCTGCAGGCAACAACCCTTGCATTTCCCAAGTCGAATCTGCAATAATCTCTACAGGATGAAAAAACAGCCGAAGGTCAAGAAAAGTCACAAAAAAACAGCTGCGGCTCCCTTCTATAAGCAACGCTGGTTCCTGATGCTTGCCGGTCTTGCCGTGTTTGTTTTGTTTGTCGTAAACGGCATGAATCACCAGTCCCCCGACGTACTAGGCGTTTCAACGAGCCACAGTCTCTGGGACACCATTGTCTCGATCTTTAGATAAAGGCGCACGATGAACAGCTTCGACATCATTATCGCAGGCGCCGGCCTCGCGGGAACGGCCCTTACTCTGGAGCTCCTTAACTCTCCGCTTCGAAATAACAAAATCCTCGTAGTTGAGCAAAAACAAGGAGTTGTCCCCTATGACCGCACCTGGAGCTACTGGACCGTAAAAAAGCATCAATTCTCAAAAGCGGTCCAGGAACGGTATACATCAGTAACAGTAGCGAGCGACGAATATCGGCAAACATTCAATCTGCGAAATGCTGTGCTTGAGCGCATTTCTTCTCAGTCACTTTTTTTTTACGCGGCAAAACGTATAGGCGCACATAAGAATGTTACGGTCATACACGATAGAGCTGAATCGTTCTATGAAGACATGGATCATGCCGGAGTCCGACTTCAAAAATCGGGCATGTTTATCGCGCCGTGGGTATTTGATAGTACTTCGGTAAACACTACCCTTCCGAGCAATCCGTTTGGGGTTCTTGGATGGACCTGGACCGTGCGTACCAAAACCAATGCGTTCGATACCCTTGCCGTTACGCTCTTTGATTTCCGAAACACTCCTGATTCATTTTCGTTCTTTTATATATTGCCTGTGAATCGCAAAACCGCATTACTCACACTAACTCAATACGGATACCAAAATGAGGCTCAAGGAGACGCAAAACAATTTGCAATGCGCTACCTAAAAACCGCGCAGAACCTGCCCGGGGCAACGCTCGAGAACGGATCGTACGGATTCATTCCTTTTCTTAACCATCACCATGATCGAAACCCATCATCACACATTGTCCCCATTGGAGTGAAAGCCGGGCTCATGAACTCACTATCGAGTTATGCGTTTACCGAAATTATGGCCGACACCGAACGCATGGTTGAAGCAATGGCACAACACAAGAGACCGTATTACCCCCGTCACCACACTCACTTTCCCGGTATCAACCGTGCAATGCGCCGCCTCATACGACAAAATCCGCAGGTTGCCAAAAAAATGTTCATTGATCTTTTCAAATTAAATTCCAACACCGACGAGGTCTTATCATTTTTAAGCCAAGACAAACCATTCATGGAATATTTCCCCTTAGTTCGACATATGAATCCGTTTCCCCTTCTTGCAGCTGCGATATAGCGAAATGCGCGCTATAATGCTCAGTATGAAACGGTTCCTTATTTTCTTTCTTCTTCCGCTTATTTTTGGGTTGTTAGCAATCTATATCCTTACGCGCCCTGTACCGAAGCCCGCGCACCCCAACCCTGAGTCTTATAGCAATACGAGAGATATTGTTGTAATTTAGTGAACGATATAGAATATTTAGCCTTTTAAAACAGTATTATACAGATTCTCACATACCCTATGCAGAAAGGATCTCGCTATAGTTCAAACGTACAAAATCCTGTCATAAAGCCCAGAAACGAAAAAAAGGCGTGGACGATCTTCTACGCTGGTATCGTTTTGTTCTTTGCACTGGTTATTGCGGCGATTATTGCCGCGGCATATGGCCTCGTTGCGGTATTTCGCCACGCGAGTACGCAAAACGCTGCCCACACAAAAGGACGTACGCTGTCACCGACTCCGTTTCCGTTTCAGGAACTCACTATTCCCTATCTGAGATCACGCGAATATCACAGTCAGCTCGGTGAACGCAATGTTTCAGGCACCAATGTTTCATATACTTCATATCTAACACACTACGACTCCGACGGACTACGAATAAATGGTCTTATGACCATCCCAACTGGTGATAAGCCCGCAACTGGATGGCCGGCAATTGTATTCGTGCACGGCTATATTCCCCCCTCACAATACGCCACGCTTGAGCGATACGTAGATTATGTTGATTACCTAGCACGAAACGGATTTGTTGTGTTTAAGATTGATCTGCGCGGCCACGGCGATTCACAAGGCACAGCCACTGGCGCGTATTACTCGTCGGATTACATAATAGACACCTTAAACGCCGTGGCCGCGCTCCAAACAGACCCCGACATTGATCCGCAAAAAATCGGTCTATGGGGTCATAGTATGGCCGGGAATGTAACCCTTCGCAGCCTCGCGGTACACCCCACTATTCCGGCGGTTGCGATATGGGGGGGAGCCGTTTTTACCTACTCAGATCGCCTTCAATTTGGCATTCAGGACAATAGCTATCGCCCGCCATCCCAGATCACGAGCCGCCAAGCTTCCCAACGCCGGCTGCGCGATATGTACGGCGAATTCGATAGCGCCAACCCGTTCTGGAAACAAGTCACACCTATAACCTACCTCGCCGATATAAAGGGCGCAATTTCGCTCTACTCTGCAGTCGATGATGAAGTCGTAAACATAGGCTATAGCCGCGGGTTAAATAAGCTTTTAGATAAAACAGCAATTGCTCATGAACTACATGAGTATCCATCAGGCGGCCATAACATTTCGGGCAGTAGCTTCAATGTAGCTATGCAAGATACGGTAGACTTCTACCATAAATATCTGAAGTGAGCGAAATCAATATACCTTTGGTATGAGCCGCCAGGAACGACGTTTGTACGCGGCATATTCATTCTTGAATTCACGTTCCATCACTTCCTCTTCAACCACAATGCGTTGTCTAACACCGTATCCCATCACAATAAGCATCGCCACAAGCGTAAACCCGTTGTCGGCTGCAAGACCCAAGCCTGCGATCGTAATAAGTATTCCTAAGTACGATGGATGACGAATATACTGATAAAGCCCCGTTGTCACGAGCTTTTGGCCTTTTTGAATCATCACGGTAGTACGAAAAAATGGCCCTAGGGTAAGCACCGAGGTAACACGTACAAAAACACCAATGAA
>JACOTV010000044.1 GCA_016178125.1 Candidatus Microgenomates bacterium
ATTATTAAAGCAAACCCCGAAACGCTCGTCACCGAAAAGGTATTCACCCCCAAGGATGGGCTCAATAGCACTGAAGGATACCGACTGACCAGTGCGGCCGACGCCGTATGGTTCAGCACACAAAACGGCGTCGGCCGCATCGATACCAAAACAAACACCGTAACCTTCACTGACCGCGGATTGGGCATAAAAAGCCCTCAGGTTTCAACGGGAACCATCTTGTTTGATGGTGATCATGTATGGGTTCAAATCGTAGCAAACACCCAGTCAATGGGTGGAATCGCCCTCTTAGATAAAACAACCGGCAAATGGACAGGCTTTGACTCCGACAATCTCCAAGACCGTGTTATTGGCAAAGTCGATCTTGAAGGTATCAAACTCGTCCCCGGCGGCATTCAAATAGCGTTCCGCGATGGCCGTGTTAACCAAACCGAACGCCTGGTTGAAAAAGAGTACCAATACGAATCAGGCATTTGGAAAAAACTCAGCGACAAACCCACAACCGGTGACGGTGGCATCCCCACCTATGAATACATGCGAACCGCCTATCCTCAGCCACCTGTATACACGCTTCCCAGCGCAAATGGCCTCACAATCATGCGAAATCCGGTAACGGGGCAAAGTTACGGGACAAACGGCCGCCGTAATTATATTCTTTCACCCATGATTGTCGACAAACGATACTTATTAACAAGCGCCACCATCGATATTATTCAAGATTCTTCACCATTTAATAAAATTCTTATACCCCTTGGTGAAGGCATTGGCCTGGAACAATCTTTTGCAAATGTCGCTCAGTATCAACAAACTATCCAGTTTGCGATTGATCCCGCAAGCCTCATCGGACTCGTAACCGACTCGGCTTGCGGTCCAACCGGATGCACAGACCACCAAAAAGCGTGGCTCGTCGACCTTAAGTCTGAACAATTGCTTCGTGTGTACACATCTGCCGACCTCCTCCCTGGTGGAAAAATCCTCACCGGCCTCCACCTGACCAAAAAAGGCAGCGTCGTTGAGGTATACAACAAGCTAGGCCTTCGGGTCTTCACCATAGACCTAAGCGACTATCACCTCACCCCCCTCAGCACCATAAAACCCGCCGCCTAATACCGATCGGATTGAGATTTCAGCCATAAATCGGTACAATAGACACATGGAACAAACTTTAATCGTAATAAAACCCGACGGCGTCGTTCGCGGCCTTACTGGCGAAATCATTACTCGTTTCGAAAAAGCAGGTCTTAAAATGGTCGCAGCCAAGATGCTCATGGTGACCAAAGAACATGCCTCGAAACACTACCCCGCAGACCGTGAAGAACTCTGGACGGGAATCGGCAACAAAACCCTCGATAATTATAAAGCTCTTGAACTGGACGCGATTAAGCTTCTTGGCACTGACGACCCCAAAAAGATCGGCGATATCGTACGCGTCTGGCTCTTGGACTACATTGCCTCAGGTCCCGTGTATGCCGCTGTCTTTGAAGGACCTCATGCCGTTGAACTGATCCGCAAAATCTGTGGACACACGCTTCCTTTGTTGTCAGCCCCGGGAACCATCCGAGGCGATTATTCGTTCGACTCAGCGTATTTGGCCAACAAAGGCCAGAGAGCGATCAAAAATCTTATACACGCTTCTGGCACGTTAGAAGAAGCTAAATACGAGATTCCGCTCTGGTTTGGACCAAAAGAGATCCAAAAATACAAAAGGACGGACGAAAACATCATGGCTTAACAATAAGCCCTTGACAAAGCCCCAGGTCTGTTTCATACTGATACTATAGGTATTATTATGGAACACTCTCGTCCTTTATCATCGTTACTTCTTCTTGGTTTTGTGCTGTTTTTTATATCCCCGTTGAGCCACGCAGCAGGCATACCACGCCTAACTCTTGAGAAGAACTACTTCTCCCCAACCGAATTTATTTCGGTTCTTTACGAAGGTGAACCTACCTCGCTAACCGCCCAGCTCATCGACAACACCGATCATAAAATCGAATACAAGGCAGTTCTTAAACAGCGCGATGGCGAGGAGTTTATGGACTTCATTCCAACTGAAGGATTAAAGCCCGGTAAATATGCACTCAAGGTTTGGAAAGATAACGACAAGCTTATTGATTCATTCGTGTACTGGGGTGTCGAGGAAACCGCTACGCCGACCCCTCGCCCACAAGCTGTGCGAGAATTCATAAACCGTGACGCACCCACCGCAATCGAAGCCGAGAAGACTTATACGGTAAACCTCTCTTTTGTTCCTGATCATGATTACCATGGAACCGTGACCGACCTTGTGCCGTTTGATGCTATTGTTGATGCGACTGATGCCGCGCAAATCAAGCGTCCCGAGCTCTTAAGCCTCGGCATGCCGTTTAAAGAAGACTACGAAGTAAGCGAACCATTTGGAAGCGTGAATCCAAAAGAACATCTTGGACTCAGTTATCACGACGGCGTTGATTTTGCCGCGCCTGTTGGTACGCCTATTTTTGCGGTCGATGACGGAGAGATTGTTCCCTACCGTGAAGCTAATCAATATGGTATTACGCAAGCCGTCCATCACACATGGGGAACGACATTTTACGGACACTTAAGCACCACAAGCGCCCAAATCGGACAGCGCGTCAAAAAAGGTACCAAAATTGGGGTCTCGGGAAACACCGGTCTTTCAACTGGACCGCATTTGCACTTTGGAATGAAATGGCAAGATGACTTTATAAACGGCTTGCCCATTGTGAAAAATAAAGCGGCATCGCTCAGCGATCAAAAGATGCTTCTCTGGGAAGTCGACGCCAAAAAGGGTGAGAAGGTAACAAAGTCGTATACATTTACTATGCCTGCAGAAAGCACTGAGTCGGCCGACCTTATCTTAGGGCCCGCCCAGTCGGCCGACATTCCCGAGAAATATACCCTCGAAGAAGAAAAATTCTGGAACTTAAGCGTAGGAACTGCCAACACCTCTACGAAGCCGTAAAAACTTCGGCCGAAATTTCGCCCTCACACACCCGCGTAACCGGACCGGTCATGCGTATGGCGTAGTCCTCGTCTACATGCAATAAAAGCGATCCTCCGGGCATATGCGCGGTAATATCGGCAGCGCAGCGGCCGAGTTTATATGCAACGGCGGCCGCTGCGCTACTTAAGCTCCCCGACGAAAGCGTATACCCTGCTCCTCGCTCCCACAGCTCGAGCCTGATATTGTTTTTATCTATGATTTTCATAAACTGCACATTTGTTCTGTTTGGGAAAAAACAGTGACGCTCAAGAAGCGGCCCGTATCGTTTGGCTATATCAGGAGAGATCGTCGGAAGGAGTATAACGCAGTGGGGATTACCGATTGTCGCACCAGTAAAAGTAAACGCACGACCACCGACAGTTATTTTTTGCTCAACTGCCTCTGTGGCTTTTATTTTTATCGGAATTTCAGTGCTTAAAAAGCTTACGCGACCCATATCGACCTGTATCATATGGCCTCGTTTGAATATCGTAACTGACACTATCCCTCCCAGCGTTTCAAGAGTAAACGTTTGGTTCCCGACCAGCTTCTTATCGTATAAATAACGAGAGAAAATACGAATGCCGTTACCGCTTTTCTCGGCTTCGCTACCATCTGGGTTAAAAATCCGGAGTTTATAGAGTGCTTTTTTTGAGGGCAGCGGCCCGTACAAAATGCCGTCTGAGCCCACTCCAAAATTACGATGACAAATGGTCTGTATCTGAGATACCGTAGGCTGTTTGGATTGTGACGGATGATCAATGACTATGTAGTCATTGC
>JACOTV010000045.1 GCA_016178125.1 Candidatus Microgenomates bacterium
AAATACAAAATTATTAACGAACTTATAAGCTTACAGGAATATGGAAAAAAAGTTTCCTTATCGAGTTACGAACTAAAAGCCACTTATTCAACGAACATGGCCTATATTAATCGGAAGCTTGGAGTACATGGCTTTCTTGGAACAATAGTGGATTATAGTGTTGCAGCTGGGCATAAAGCTAACTACTCTATGCAGCAGAACAAGGACTGGATGTCTACCGATGTCCTTCAATTGGCTGCTTAATACTTCTTCTCGACCGGGGTGATTGTTCCGTCTTCAATGTAGATATATTGCGCGAGGCCGTGCTGGATGATTCCTGAATTCAAGAAGCGATTCGCTGCGTCATGCTCAGCAAAATGGGTGTGACCGATGGCTACATAGTTTGTATGACCCTCACTTCGGATCTTTTCCTTGGCTATCTTATTGAATTTGGCATACGCAAGACGCAAATATGAATGGGCAAATACTTTGACCATCGCGTCCTCGAACGTACTGTAGATCTTATTAGCGGCAGGTGGCATGCGGGTATGAAGCCACTCATCAATTAAAGGAACCAACCGGTTGCCGTGTTCACAATGGATCGTTATGTCGCCTGAATCAAATGCATAGGTCGTTGCTTGTTTTTCAGAAAAAAGGGACGCGCGTTTGTCGGAGTAGGCGGCGGCATCGTGATTCCCATAAATGTAAACGGTCTTTTTCTTTTTAAGAAGCGGGAAGAGGTTGTCTTTCCAGGGAGATTGCACAAATTGCTCGAATGTGGTTGAAAATCCGTCCCAAAAATCACCGTTTATTATTACTCGATCAGCATGCGAGATTGCTTCTTTGAGTACCGCGTATTTTGAGGCATCAAAGTGATGCGTAAGGTGTGAATCGGAGAAGATTAAATACCGCATACATCAATTATGCCTTATTTTCTTGCATTGCTTTGATGATGTTCTGGGGAACCTCTTCGTAGTGCGAGGGTTCGATATAGGGGATGCCGCGGCCTTCGGTCAATGAGCGGAGGGTGGTTACATATCCTGAAAGTTCGGCGAGTGGTGCGTAGGCGCGAATAACCGTCGCTTTTCCTTTTTTCTCGGTTCCCAGGATCTTTCCCCGCTTACTTGAAAGGTCGCCGATTGCGACACCCATGAATTCATCGGGGACCGTGACTTCCATTTTCATGATCGGTTCCAAGAGTTGAAGACCTGCTTTTTTCGCAGCGTCCTGAAGCGCCATTGATCCGGCGATCTTAAACGCGATGTCTGACGAATCGACATCGTGATAACTTCCGTCATAGAGGGTTGCTTCAAGGTCGACCATGGGGTATCCAAGAAGAACTCCCTTTTCCATAGCTTCGATGATACCTTTTTCAACAGGAGGAATAAATTCTCCAGGAATGGTACCGCCCTTAATCGCATTTACGAATTTAAAGCCTTCTCCGCGTGCCAAGGGGCGTACGCGAATAAGACAGTGACCGTACTGGCCGCGTCCTCCGGATTGCTTAATGTATTTGGCTTCGGCATCGCCTTCTTTTGAAATAGTTTCTTTGTAGGCGACTTGTGGTTTACCGGTATTTACATCCATATTCATTTCTCGCTTCATGCGGTCAACGAGGATCTCTAGGTGGAGCTCTCCCATCCCTGACATAATGGTCTGGCCGGTTTCATGGTTGATTTTTACTTTAAACGTGGGATCTTCTTCTGACAAGCGGTGCAGCACTTCGCCGAGTTTTTCTTGGTCTGCCTTGGTCTTGGGTTCGATTGCCAATGAAATAACCGGATCTGCAAACGTGATTTGCTCAAGCAATATAGGATCGCCTTCGGTGGTTAGCGTATCGCCGGTTGAGGCGTCTTTGGGGCCGACGAGTGCTACGATTTCGCCTGCATATGCCTTATCGATTTCTTCGCGGTTATTGGCGTGCATAAGAAGCAGGCGGCTTACGCGCTCGCGTTTTCCTTTGTTTACATCATATACATATGAGCCTGATTCGATCGTTCCTGAGTATATTCTCGTATAGGTAAGTTTTCCGACGTGAGGATCAAGCTGAATCTTAAACGCGAGTCCGGCAAACTTTTCGTCGGAATTAAGCTGGCGTGTTTCTTCCTCGTTGGTTTTGGGGTTAATACCTTTTACCTCTTTCAGATCAAGGGGTGAGGGTAGATAGTCAATAATTGCGTCAAGAACAGGCTGAACGCCTTTGTTGCGAAGCGAGGTTCCAGCGTACACGGGAATCAGCTTGTAGCCGATGACTGCGGCACGGAGTGCTTTTTTGACCTCGGCTTCGGTGATTTCGTCGCCTGCCAAGTACTTTTCAAGGAGTTTGTCGTCGGTCTCGGCCACTTTTTCGATGAGTTTTGCGCGGAATTCTTCGACTTTTGCCTTCATGTCTTCGGGAACGTCGAGAGTCTTGTATTTGGTACCGTCGCCTTTTTCTTCGTCCCAAACGAGGGCTTTACGCGAGAGCAAGTCAACAACGCCCTTAAACTCGTCTTCTTTACCGATGTGGTAGACCATGCATACCGGATTTGCCCCGAGTCGGTCTTCGATTTCGGCTACGGTTCCTTCAAAATTGGCACCGAGTTTATCCATTTTGTTGATGAAACATACGCGAGGCACTTTGTATTTGTCGGCCTGGCGCCATACGGTTTCTGATTGGCTCTGTACGCCTTCTTCGGCGTCAAATACGATCACTCCTCCGTCAAGAACACGGAGCGAACGTTCTACTTCGGCGGTAAAGTCTACGTGGCCGGGAGTATCGATGATATTAATACGTACGTCTTTCCAAAAGGTCGTTGTTGCAGCAGACACGATGGTAATACCGCGTTCGCGTTCTTGGGGCATCCAGTCCATTTGGGTGTCTCCGTCGTCGATATCGCCGATCTTGTATGAGCGGCCGGTATAAAAGAGGATACGTTCAGTAGTGGTGGTTTTTCCTGAATCAATGTGGGCGATGATACCGACGTTGCGAATCTTATCGATTGCGACGTTACGGTTTTTAGTTATTACGTTTTGCTGTGCCATGATGTGTTACGGTAAAAAATTAAGATCTGAGTATCTGAATGACGGGTTAGATACCTCGGATTTCAGACGTTCAGATCTTGCCCTCAAGTTACCACTTAAGGTGTGAGAACGCTTTGTTTGCTTCAGCGAGTTTTTCAGTCTGAGCCTTTTTGCCGACTGCATTTCCCTGATTCTGAGAAGCTTCTGACAATTCAGTATACAATTTATTTTCAAACGATTTGTACTCTTTGTTTGAACGGGTCTTTGCGGCGTCGATTATCCAGTTTAACGCAAGGAATAATTTGCGTTCGCGGCGGACTTCGATTGGTACCAAGTATGAAGCGCCTCCTAAGCGTCGGGGTTTTACCTCGTGCTGGGGTGCGACATAGCTTACTGCCTGGTGAAGAACCTTGAGGGGCTCTTTTTCTTCTTTGGTAAATCGCGCAAGAACGTCGTAAACGATTTTCTCGGCGATCGATTTTTTACCGTCGAGCATCACGTAGTTGATGAGTTTAGCCACTTCGTGACTGTTGTATATAGGGTCGGTTGTTACGGTGTTTTTTTTATATCCTCTGCGTGGCATGATTATTAGTTAATTTATTCTGCTTTTTTACGATCTAATTTAGTACCGTACTTAGAACGTGATGTCTTGCGGTTTGCGGTTCCTTGGGTATCGTACTTACCGCGTACGATGTGGTATTTCACACCCGGCAAATCTTTTACGCGGCCTCCGCGAATAAGAACGATTGAGTGCTCTGCAAGATTATGACCGATTCCCTGAATATAGGCCGTGACTTCCATTTTGTTTGAAAGACGTACTCTCGCAACCTTACGAAGCGCTGAGTTCGGTTTCTTAGGAGTCATGGTGCGAACCACAGTACAAACACCTCGCTTAAGCGGGGAATTATGATCAACGTACTGTCTTTTGAGGGCATTGTAGTTCACCTTCAAAGCAGCTGCGCGTGATTTTTTATTCCGTTTTTTCCTCTTGTGCTTGAGGAGCTGGTTGACTGTCGGCATATCTGTTTAAGAAACGACCATAATATTTTGCAATAAGATCTTCGGTTACTGGGATCAAACGTCCAATTATAACATTCTCCTTGAGTCCCATCAAGTAATCTACCTGGCCCTTGATTGCAGCTTGGCTCAATACGCTCGTGGTTTGTTCAAACGAGGCAGATGACAGCCACGAATCGGTGTGAATAGCGGCTTTGGTGATTCCGAGAATCGAAACCTTTCCGACGGCCGGTTTTCCGCCCTGTGACAGGATTTTCTTGTTTTCTTCTTCGAAGCGGATTCCCGAGACGACTTCGTCTTTTATGAACGAGGTATCGCCTTCGTCTTCGATGGTGATCTTTTCACTCATCTTACGAATAATGACTTCAAAGTGCTTATCGTGGATTGCGATACCCTGTGACTCGTACACTTTTTGGATTTCTCCCAAAAGGTACAACTGGGCACTGTGCAGTCCGCGGATAGCTAATATGTCGTTTACATCGAGGTATCCTTCAGAAAGTGACTGTCCACGACTGACCAAGTCACCATCGGCAACCTTAAGTTGCTGTGACATCGGGATCGTGAAGTCTTGCTCCTGTTCGTTCTCTTTATCGGTTGAGGTAATCTTGACCAAGTAAACTTCCTTAGAAGTATCTTCCTTGACCGAGACCTTACCGTTTATTTCTGAGATAGGTGACACAATCTTAGGTGTTCGTGCCTCAAAGAGTTCTTCCACACGGGGCAAGCCCTGGGTCACGTCGGAGATAACGATACCTCCAAAGTGGCGGACACGCATCGTAAGCTGAGTACCTGGTTCTCCGATTGACTGTGCGGCCATAACGCCGACTGGTACGCCGATCTCAACGTTTCTGTTTGTTGAAAGGTCGACACCGTAACAGTTCATACAGGTTCCGTATTTAGCTTGACAGTACAGAGCTGATCCAACGGTTACCGAGGTGATGCCGTGTTCAGTGATGAGTTTGACTCCGTCTTCGTCAAGAAGCGTACCCGTTGGGATAACTACTTTACCCTTGACGGTTACGTCTTTTAGGGTGAAGCGACCGCGGATGCGATCCATGTATTTATCACCGCGGTCGCCGGTTGTTTCAACCAAGAGACCATTGGTGGTTCCGCAGTTGGGTTCGCGGATGATCATGTCGTGGGTTACGTCGACTAAGCGGCGGGTAAGGTATCCTGCGTCGGCCGTTTTAAGGGCTGAATCGGTAAGACCTTTGCGTGCTCCGCGTGCTGAAATTACGTATTCAAAGATCGAAAGACCTTCGCGGTAATTTGACTTCGTGGGCACTTCAATAATCTTTCCGAGCGGATCAACGACGAGTCCTTTAACGGCGCACAACTGTTTCAGCTGTTCGCGTGACGCACGTGCGCCTCCGGACTTAATGATGATCTTTACGGGATTTTCGTCTTCCAAGGCTGCCCATGTTTTGTCGGCCAAGCTCTCGGTGGTTTCGATCCAGAGTTTATTTGAATACCGACGCTTTTCGTCAGCGGTCAATAAGCCCTGTGCAAAGCTCTTTTCGAGTTTTTCAATTTCTTTTTCTGTTTCACCAACGACGGTATTTTTTTCTGCGATGATCTTACAGTCGAAGACCGACAATGAAAGACCCGACGAAATCGTTGCGCCCCAGAAGCCAATCTCTTTAAGGCGGTCGATCAGTTCTCCGACTTTTTGGTTGTCGGGATAGATCTTCATGGCCTGAACGATGATGTTCTTTACGTCGGCTGCCTTGATATCTTCGTTGATGAACCGAAGTTCTTCAGGAAGAAGCAAGTTGACTAATATGCGACCAATTGAGGTCTTCAAAAGCTTATCACCGATTTTTACATATACCGGCTGACGAACTTCAATTTGACCCAAATGGAAGGCGGTGATTGCGGCATTTTCGTCGGAATAGTATTTATATTTGCTTTCGCTATCAAATCCCTTGGTCTGGTCGATGGTGGTGAGGTAATAGATTCCGAGCGCCATCTCCTTGTTCGGAATAACGATAGGTGCGCCGTCTGCCGGTTTCAGAAGATTCTGATACGGAAGCATGCGGCTCTTAACTTCGTTAATAGAGTTGGTCGACAAGGGAAGGAACACGCCCATTGCATCGCCGTCAAAGTCTGCGTTATAGCCTGCGCACACGGTAGGATGCAGGCGGATGGCATAATGATCGGTCAGGACCGGGTAAAACGCCAACACCGAAAGCTTATGCAGCGTGGGTGCGCGGTTTAACAGAACTGGATGATCTTTGGTGACCTCTTCAAGAATGTCGTAAATGACGGGATCTTTTTGTTCCAAGTAATTCTTGGCGCTCTTTATGTTGGGAGCCAATCCGCGTACGATAATTTCGTGAAGCAAATGAGGCTTAAAGAGTTCGATTGCCATTTCTTTTGGAATACCGCACTGATCGATTCTCAATTCTGGGCCTACGATAATGGTTGAACGACCCGAATAATCGACGCGTTTACCGAGTAGGTTCTGACGGAAACGACCTTGCTTACCGCGAAGAACATCAGAAAGTGATTTCTGGATCTTTGAGGCCGAACCCTGAACGCGCGAACGACCACGTGACTTCTGAAGGTCGAGGAGTGAATCCACCGCTTCCTGAAGCATGCGTTTTTCGTTTCTTAAGATGATCTCTGGCGCACCAAGTTCGATCAATTGTTTTAAACGATTATTGCGGTTTATTACGCGGCGATAGAAATCATTCAAATCGGACGTCGCAAATTTGCCTCCCGGAAGCTGGACTACGGGGCGCAAATCAGGAGGAATGACCGGTAGGACAGTGAGAACCATCCACAACGGTTTTTGTTCACTCTTTATGAACGACTCGATGATACGTACTTTTTTAAGCATTTTGCTGCGTTTTTCACCCTTGGCTTTTGAAAGCTCGTTGAGGGTCGCAGAATACAGTTTGGGAAGATCTAATTTGTTGAGAAGATCATACACTGCCTCAGAACCCATGCCGACTTCGATAAAGTCATCGACGCCTTGGTCTTTAAGGTACAGATAATCTTCTTCTTCGAGAAGGTCATTGAGTTTGAGTGAACGCACGATTTTATGCATGCGATCAAAGAACGCGGTCTTTTGTGACTTCTTTTCGACGAATTTATTGGAAAGCTGCTTGTACGCTTCTTTTTCCTTAAGTGACAGTTCTTGAAGCGCAATTGCGGCCATGTCTTTGTTACCAAGCTTTTTGATGATTGCGTCGTGCTGTTTTACAAATGATGCACGAGTTGTTTCTTTATCGGCTTCATAGATATCTTCTTCTTTCTTGATTTCGTCTTTTTTGAGTTCTTCGATGCGTGCTGCTGCTGCTTTTTGCTTTACATCATCGGTTGCGGTAACCAAGTAGAGCGCATAATAGATGATTCTCTCAAGTGACTGAGGAGGAATGTCAAGCAATGTGCTTAAAGGGGCAGAGGGCCCTTTAAAGTACCAGATGTGTGCAATAGGTGAGGCTAATTTGATATAGCCCATGCGCTCACGACGTACTGCCGAAGTGGTGACCTCGACGCCGCAGCGATCGCATACGATGCCACGATAACGGATTCTTTTGTATTTTCCACAGTAACATTCGTAATCTTTGGTAGGTCCAAAGATACGTTCGTCAAAAAGTCCGTCTTTTTCGGGGCGGAGGGTACGATAGTTGATGGTTTCTGGTTTGGTGACTTCGCCTTTACTCCAGGTGAGAATGTTCTCAGGAGACGCGAGACGAATTTGGAGTCCACTAAAATCTACGATAGGAAGCTGGTCGTTTTGCATGTATTAGGCTTTATAGTCAATTGATAATCCGAGGGCATTTAACTCCTTCAAAAGTACATGGAATGATTCAGGTACGTTTGACTGGGGAATTTCGAGGCCTTTGATGATCGATTCGAATGCCTTCACACGACCGCGCAAATCGTCGGACTTAATGGTAAGCATTTCTTGCAATGCATATGGTACGCGATGTGATTCTAAGGCCCAGACTTCCATCTCTCCAAAACGCTGTCCTCCCATTTGGCTTTTACCACCTAACGGTTGTTGCGTAACGAGTGAGTATGGTCCAATTGAGCGTGCATGGAACTTATCTTCGATCATATGGATAAGTTTCATAATGTATCCGACGCCGACTAAGGCTTTGCGTTCAAACGGCTTTCCAGAGGCGCCATCATACATGGTCATCTTTCCGTCAAGGGGAAGATCGAGCTTGCGGAGTTCGTTCTGCAAGAAATCTTCCTGAATCTTTTCAAAGATCGGGAACGACATTTGGGTGTGTTCGCGCATGGCGACCAAGCCCAAGAGTGTTTCGTAAAGCTGTCCAAGATTCATACGTGACAAAATGGAAAGCGGTGAGATGATGATGTCGATTGGGGTACCGTCTTCAAGGTAAGGCATGTCGTACTCGGGAAGAATACGTGAAATCACGCCTTTGTTACCATGGCGACCGGCAAGTTTATCGCCGACTGAGATCTTTCTCATCTGGGCGATTGTTACCAATATGCGCTTGATGATCGAGGGCTCAAGTTCGTTTGGATCTTTTTTGGTGTCGATGATTTCGATGTTGACTACGACACCACGCTTACCATAAGGTACGCGAAGTGAGGTGTCCTTGACGTCTTTTGCTTTTTCTCCAAAGATGGCGCGCAGAAGTCGCTCTTCGGCGGAAAGCTCTTTTTCACCCTTGGGTGCGACTTTTCCGACCAAGATGTCTCCACCTTTGACTTCGGTTCCCAAAACCACGAGTCCTTCGCGGTCAAGGTTTTGAAGAACTTCTTCGCGGACATTAGGAATGTCGCGGGTTAGTTCCTCAGGTCCGAGTTTGGTATCAACGATATCTGCGATGAATTCTTCTGAGGAAATTGAGGTCAACACATCTTCACGAACCAAGCGTTCTGAGACGACAAAGCCGTCTTCGTAGCCGAGTCCGTTAAGTGAAGTGTAGGCGATAAGTAAGTTCTGACCCAATGCGAGTCGACCATTTTCGGCAGATGGGCCGTCGATGATAAGATCGCCTTTTTTGATTTTCTGTTTGGGTTCAACGCGGGGGCGCTGATCAAAGACGACGTCCTTATTGGTTTTTATGAAACGATCTAGCTTGTATTCGATTTTCTTTCCTGATTTTCCGGCGAAAATTACTTTTTGACCGTCTACATAATCAATGACGCCGTCTTCGGTTGCGAATACGGTGCGATTCAAGGCTGAGGCAACTTTGCGTTCCATGTTGGTTCCGATAATGGGAGCCGCAGGCTTCACAAGAGGCACAGCCTGACATTGCATGTGGGTTCCCATGAGTGCGCGCGATGCATCGTCGTTCTGAAGGAACGGGATGAGCGCGGCCGAGGCGCCGACTACTTGGCGAGGCGAGATATCGATGTAATCAAGTTTGTCTGGGGTTACTTCGATAAGGTCTCCCATATGGCGGGCTACAACGTGGGTGTCTGTTATAAAGCCATTGTCATCGATATTCACCGTGTCTGAGGTGATGTAGTACTTTTCTTCGTCGTCGGCCTGCATGAATTCGAGCTTATCGGTGATTTTTGCACGCTTTTTACCATTGGTTACTACTTCAATTTTGCGATATGGCGTTTCGAGGAAATTGTACTTATTTACACGGCTGTAAAGAGCCATGTAGGTTACGACGCCAATGTTTGGGCCTTCTGGTGATCGAATCGGGCAGATTCTTCCGTATTGTGAGGCCGAAATATCGCGGATTGAGAACGATGCGCGTTCTTTTTCGATACCACCGGGACCACCGACGGTTATACGACGCATGTTGTCGAGTTCTGAGAGTGGATTGGTTTGATCAACGATTGTTGAAAGCTGGCTGGTGCGATAGAACGAATTCAATGCAACAGTCAACGGCTTTGAGTTCACGATTTGAGAAGGAGTAACAACGGTGTCGGTCTGAACCAAACTCATGCGTTCTTTGATTTCGCGCTCGGCGCGAACCATTCCTACACGGATACCGTACATACCGATGAGTTCGCCGACGGTGCGCAAACGGCGGTTGCCCAAGTGATCGATGTCATCGAACTTACCCTTCTCAGCGGTTATGTTGATGAGGTACTTAATGGTTTCGATGATGTCGCGCTTGGTGAGCAAATGACCATCTTTATTGATAGGGGTATCTAATTTGAGTTTTTTGTTTACTTTATAACGACCCACGTCGGCTAAAGAATAGCGGCGGGGATTGAAGAGAAGATTGTTAATCGTCTCGTATGCATTATCAAGGACGAGGGGTTCTCCGGGCTTAACTTTGCGATATATTTCGAGA
>JACOTV010000030.1 GCA_016178125.1 Candidatus Microgenomates bacterium
CGATATATTTCGAGAACGGCGTCGTTCTTGTTTGAAGTATGATCTTTTTTAAGTGTTGGCTGGATGTATTTTTCGACGAGTGCAGGATCAAGGTCCTTAAAATCGCTGAGAATATCGTTGTTGTTGCTTCCTTCAAAGGCGCGCACAAGAACGGAGCCCAAGAATTTACGCTTTTTGTTTACCTTGATTTCAATTATGTTGTTTTTGTTGATGGTGATATCGAGCCAGGCACCGATGTATGGGCGAATCTCGGCATTGTATAGAGTAAGTCCGGTGGTCTTGTCGATTTCGGCGGTGAAGTAAACACCTGGCGAACGGACGAGCTGATTGATGACGGTTCTTTCGATACCGTTGATGACGAACGTACCGCGTTCGGTCATTTTGGGAAGATTAAAGAAATATACGTCTTGCTTTTTTTCGGATCCGGTTCTTTTGTTCAAAAGGCGAAGCTTTATGTATACAGGAGTATCAAAGGTGAGTTTCTTTTTAAGACAGAGTTCGTGTGGATAGCGGGGTTCGCCAAAGTACAAGTCGTCGAAGAAGAGGGTGAACTTTTTCCCGGTGTAATCTTCGATGGGATAAAATTCCTGGAGGATTTCTTTAAGTTCTACTTCGAGGAAATGATTCCACGAGTTTTTCTGGATCTCTACGAGGTCGAGTTCTTCGAGTTTATGTTCGCTTTTGCCGAGCAAGAGTTCTTTCTTGGGTTTGGTTGAGTTATTCGTATAGCTAGCCATTAGGTTCGTCTTTTTTTGAAAAAATGTTTTTGAAGTTTATACAAACAAAACGCCCCCGTAGATAAGGGGGTTGTATTTGAAAACAATCAAAATATACCTGATGTTTCAAGGTTTGTCAAGAGTATATTGCCGCCGTTAGTTGTATTTTGCGTCATTGATTGTCCGCTTCCGGTCGGCGTATTTATCGGCCAGGAGCCGTAGTACGCCAAAAACCTTACGCATGGTGCCTATTGTGGAGTCGTCTGGGGATACTTCTTCTGAGTTTATAACCCGCGGTGCTTGTTTGCGGGTCGTGTCATAAGTTTCGACGACGGCATGGTACACATCGTCCACGGTTCCTTCGATGTTATCGGTGAGGTCGAGTGCTGTGCGGAGTTGGCGCCGACCTTTTTGGGTGCCGAAGAGGTAAAGGCCGGCGCCTGTTGCGCCTGCTCCTAAAACGAATCCGAGCCAAAAGTTACTGTGTGATGGTTCTGGGTGGTTTTTCATATATGTATATATAGATGGCTACTTTTCCTGCGAAGAAGTACCTTTTCTATTTTTGATAATTTCCAATATTTTGAACACGCTTTTTGCTCCTCCTACAAATCCGGCGACTTCGTTAAACCCTGATTCAACACTGGTGCTCATGCGCTCGAGACCGCCAACGACGTTATTCATGCGTACCAATATATTCTTCATTTCTCGCAGTACGAGAAATACCTGATACCCAACGAATATAAGTACGATAGTCGTGACCGCGAGGGTTATCACCAAAAAGATTTGCGTCAGATCCATATATACATACTAGTAAGAAACGCAGAAAGAGTAAAGTGCTAAACGGTTAGTCGCGGATCGTGATCGGCATGGGTGTAGGGATGCTTTTTTGCTGGCCTTCATAAAACAGTCCGATCATCGCGTTTGCAAGAGGGTGTACTAATTCACGATGTTCATTACTCATGAACCGAAAGTCTTCTGTAAAGTCTTGTTGGTACAGGCCGCCGACCCGCGCAAGTACATGGGTAAACTCATGAAGCACTACTTCGTTTGTGCCTGCAGCAATAGGTTCGCCTGGTGCGCCTTTTTCTTTGGTGGTCCATTTAATTCGATGCCTGTTTGTAAGGTTTTCGTTAGTGATTCGAGTGTCTGATTTACCCGTCGCGGTGACTGAGATTAATGGGTTTGGTACCGCTCCCTCTTGGAGCCCTTTTGCAACGCACGAGTCGTCCTTGCCTTTTACTATGCTGTTATTTTCTTCGGTTGCGAAACATTCACCGGTGTCGGCATTAATGAAAATCGTCACGGTATCTTGGTCCATTTTTTTGCCCGCAGCCAACGTTTTAATTTGTTCAATTCCCTTAAGATCCTCTGCTTTATATCCTTGCATGAAAGGGGACATACTATCTATGATCCAGCTTGTGTATGCATCGATGGCCCGAGGGTCCAGATCAATCGTGTGACCCTGTGTCCCGGGTATTTCATAGAAATTCATGCGTATTCCGTCGCGGGTTTCGACACCTGCTTTGAATCGGGCTTCATAGTGCGTTATGGTTTCCTGCAGCAGTTGGGCGGAATGATCCGCGGTATATTGGTCGGTAAGAAGTGCGCGTCGCTCGCCCAACTCAGCGGTAGTAATGGGTTCTGACAGGTTATCCCATTTAGTCTGAAGTTGTGCCAACCGTTGCTCTTTTTCAGGGGAGAGTGCGCCCGGGGGGAATGGTGCGGGGGTTAGTACCGCGGGTGAATGGTCATAGAGCGCCATGATTTCGTTTCTCATTTTTTCTGCTCCGGGAATGTGCATTCGTTCACGAAGTGGTGCTAAGTTAAGCGATGAATTGCGCTGGCGCGTATCGACCTCGTTCATGGCTATTTACTCATGGGTAATTGGATAGGATGAGTCATGATGAATCGGATACCCCAGCCCATGAGTCCCAATAGAATGAGCCAACCGAGCACCGAAAAGAGAATAAACAGTATGGGCGTTTTAACGGTTTCGGGTTTTTTCAGACGGGAATACACTTCGAACATATACGATATGCTGAAGACCTGGTATAGAAGAAGGGCGACGAGCGAGAAGAGTTGGGTTGATCCAAACGTCGTTATAGTGTTGGTCATGCTGGTTTTGCCCTGTAGAGCTGTGACGATCGTTCCAATGTTTCCGATCAGCATGCTAATACCCTGCAGTACAATCGCGTGCCCGGTGACTGGCAGAAAATGAGCTTTATATACCTGTACTGCAGTCCAGATACTGCGAGCACCCCGTTTGTCGTCGGTCAGAAATATGAATGTTGCGAATTGGGTTATTACCTGGATAAATATGATCGCCCCAAAAAGTGTAATGGGAATATAGACGAGATATCCAAAACTGATGAGGCTAAGGATAGATATAAAATTTACATAGGGATTAAACAGCGCCTTTGCCTCGGCGATTGATGCGCGGCGGTCTTTCTTGGTATCAATCACGACTTTGATGAGGGCTACGGTTCCGATAAGGTTCCGGTACAGAGCCCCCAAAAATGCGGCGACGGGGAGTAACAATGCGGCGACGGCCGCTACAATCTGGGTTACACTGTTGGCGTTTGGATCCTTAAACATGTTTAGTACAAAAGGAAGCGCCAAAAGAGAGACCGCTGATATGATAGAAGCAATAACGAGCGGGAGCACGATAAACTGCATGGCAACGGCTATGTAGTTCGCCCAGCGGTCGCGGGTACGTGCCCAGGCGGCTCCGGCAATCGATAACTGAGGAGTGGTCTCGGGAGGGTGCATGATGTGGAAAGTATGAATTAAACCGTGACTGTTTGCAAGTATGCAGACACAGAATCGAAATGATCAAACGCGAATTCTGATTCGTTTGGCAGCTCGGTAAATTTGAACCATCGTACTTCGGTGGATTCGTTGTCGGCGACTCCGGTTTGCTGACCTGCCTCAACAAGAAAAACGAATGTGACATTCTGACGGTCTTCGTTCTTTCGGTCAGGACTATCGATAATTTGAAAGCGTTTAAGAATAATTCCTTCGTACCCTGTTTCTTCCATCAGTTCGCGGATCATGGCCTGCTCGATGGTTTCGTCGCGATCTAAAAATCCACCAATGAGTCCGTACTTACCTCCGTTGGTTAAGTGCGGCGCGCGCTTAACAAGGAGTATCGAATCGCGCGCCGCATTAAGCACGATCGCGTCAACAACAACATGTCTGAGGCTCGCATCATTACCGTTTTCAAATTTGCAGGTGATCATATGATTATACGTTCATGATCAATAAGTCTTCTGTCTTTGATTGTCAATATGGCAATTTCGCCCCGCTGAATGTTTTTGGGTGTTTGTTCGGGACTCCACAGGGGCCGTGGAAGCGGCTGATCGATAAGTGTATTATAGAGTACAGTGAGTGGAGTTCCATGTGATACGCCAACGATGTCTTGGTCCGCGGCGATGATATCATCGAGCCAGTTGAACATACGGTTGCATACTTGTTCAAGGGTCTCCGTATCAGGATGGGCGTCTTCGATCGACCAATGTTCGGGACTCATGCTCGTACCCTGTAAAACAGGGTTTGCTACTTCGACCAGTCGTTCATCGAGGGTTACGTTTGAACCTATATGGCCTGCTATTATCTCGGACGTTTGCACACATCGTACAATCGGACTCGACATTATAGGCAGACTGGTCAAATCGTTTGTTTTGAACCATTCGCCGATGCGCTGCACGTGATCGCGTCCTTCAATCGATAAATATACGGGCAAATGAAAGGCGAATACGTTTTCAGGATTACTGTATGCTGCATGGCGTACGAGATAGATTTTCATGAGGAAGCGGCTTTACTTTTTTCCGCCCAGTAGTTGTTGGCGCGAAGAAGTGAGTCAAACGTTCCGGCGTCTTCCCAAATCCCGTCGATGATGTCAACGCTGAGTTCGCCGCGGGTGAGGTATTCGTTATTCACATCGGTAATTTCGATTTCACCGCGATCTGACGGTTTTATATTCTTGGCGATGTCGACGACGCCATTGTCGTAGATATAAATACCGGTGACCGCATAATTACTTTTTGCCTGCTTTGGTTTTTCTTCAATCGAGATAGCTTTGTGATTTGCGTCAAATTCTACGACCCCAAATCGGTTGGGGTCTTGCACTTCTTTCGCAAAAATCTTAGCACCTTTCGTAAAAGATTGAATGCTTTGGGCAAAATTAAAGTCGAAGATATTATCACCGAGAATCATAGTTACATTATCGTCGCCTATAAAGTTTTCACCAACGCGAAATGCGTCGGCTAGACCTCGTGGTTCGTCTTGGACTTCATAGCTAAATTTTGCGCCCAGCTCTTTACCTGAACCAAGGAGATTCAAAAAGTGTCCTGCGTAATCTGGGGCAATGATAATAAGAATATCTTTGATACCGCTTTTGATGAGAGTTTCTATAGGGTAGTAGATCATCGGCTTGTTATACACCGGAAGGAGCTGCTTTGAGGTGATTTTAGTGAGTGGTCGCAACCGTGTTGCGCGTCCACCGGCGAGTACTATACCTTTCATATAAACATCATAAGTAACAGCAGCAAAACGCTTGCTGCAATGACGATGTATTCTACCATGTTTTTAACATGAAGCGTCCGGTCGTGTACGTGGTGAATAATTCCCCACGCGATATAAAAGCACGCAAACACCGCAAGCACCAGCATGCTCTCCCGGCGCTCGCCTTTAAATATCTGTAAAAATACAAGAAAAAATACGCCACTGGTCAGAAGGAGAAGATAATCCAGTGGTGTGCGTTTGACTTCTTTCCTGATCTGAGTAAAAAAGTGGTTCATAGTTATAGTATCGCACCTTTTGTCAAAAAGAACACGACGCCCACGCCTATCAGGAGGAGAAACATCATGTGGGCCAAACTATTACCGTGGAGGCGTATTACCTTAAGTCGTGTCGCTACATAAAAGTCGATCGCAAATACCATAACTAGTACCCCGAGGAACATATACACGATACTAAACGCAGGTATAACCGGAGTGTTCGGATACCTTTTGACTTCAGATAGTACTTTCCCGGCTTCTTGTGCCTGTACCGGCTGTTGGGCCACCTGAGGTTGCATGGGCTGTTGGGCTATCGCCTCGCCCACTGCCGGCTTTCCAAACATTTGTACAACGAGCGTAGTTTCTTCGCCGTTTAATACACCGGTGCGTACGGCGTATCCGACTTCGCTGAACTCAGGTCGCAAGAGGTTTTCGCGATGAGTCGGGGAATTCATCCATGCATCGACTACGTTCTTGGAGAATAAAAAATTCTTGGCTAAATTTTCGCCGGCAAACTCGTAATGATAATTTGCCTGATTGATAAAGTCCCACGGTGTTTTACCGTCTGGGGCAAAGTGTGCCCAATAGTTTTCGGTGAACATATTTTCGGCCTTTTTTTCGGCGGCAATTGAAAGTTTTTCGTTTAGCGAAAGAGGAGCAAGGTTACTTTTTGTGCGTTCTTCGTTCGTATACAAAAGCAGCTTATCGGTAGTGATGTCGGTTGCAACGCCGAGAATTTGTCCCGCACGGCCCAAGTGGTTGCCCTGACGTATTGCTACCGTGAACAGCAAAATAATACACAAGTAAATACTCAAGAGATCGTGCTGAATAAGTTTTGCGCGGTAGTTATTCTTTTCTGAAGGGATGAATAAGTAATGGAGAGCGTGCTTAACCGTTTTTATCATTCGAGGTATTTATAAATCGTCACAAAACGGTTTTTAACATAGAAAAACATGAGCGTTATCCCGGCGGTGTCGATGAGTACATCGCGCGGCATGCCTCCGCGGGTGGGGACAAAGGTTTGGTGAATTTCGTCGGACACTGCATACAGAACGGCCACGATAAAGGCTATTCTTAACGCCCAGGTTTTGTTGGTTTTTCGGCCGGCAAGAAATGCACGGAATAAGAGGACATACAGCACCGCATATTCGATCATATGGAGTGTTTTGAAAACGGCAAAATTAAGAACGTATTCTTCACTTACCGCAATGCGCTGCCTTGACGAAAGGATAAAAATGATCGCCATGCAGGTTATCGGAGGCAGCCAATAGTACAGTTTTTTTACCACAGTTTCATTTTAAATAAGACCAATGCGATAGTCAAAAGAGAGCATGCTATCGAGGTTATAAGCATACCGTTAATGATCGGGTTCAGCTGGCGCATACTCAGTATGTTTGGAGCGCGGTTATAAGAAAAAGTTGGTCTCTTGCCGCCTAGACTAGTGGCAGGCTTTATAGATAGGGGCCCAGCGGACGAAGCAGGGAGCGGATAGATCGCGCGAGCTGAAAGGTTGGGGGTGCTCCAAGAAGGTACTGTATTTAAAGCCGCAGATGGTGATGCCGTATCAACAACGGGAGTTGATGGAGCACAAGGATTATTGAGTACTCCCCGCGATGGCGGGGCGAGACAGACTTCGGAGGTTGCCGTATTGCTTCTGTTAACCGTATAAGCCTCGCTGATTGATTGATAAGAGATTACATCTTTTTGTGTTTCATTGCGGTCAAGAATACGGATCGTGTCGCCGTCGTTATTGAACATTGCGTTTGGCAAGTCGATCGCGGAATATGCATGGGGCGGAATAGTCAAAAAGAACTTGTAAGGATTGGCCCCGGCATCTGGCACATCGTCGATATACCAGCTTTCCAAGGAGACAGTAAAATCATTTCCGTTGTATAGCTCGACCCATTCGTTTTGACCCGCGATTGGGTTAGGAAGCGCCTCGGTGATAGCTATTTTTTCGTAGGTCGAGGGAGAAGAATACGTTGTTTGGGGAATATTGGTTGGACTAGGTGTTGGCGCTTTAGACGGCGTTGGCGTACGAGTGGGGGTCGAGGTTACCGTTGGAGTCGGAGGCGGTGTGCAGGGGACCCCATTGAGATTTAAATGATCAATCGATGGGAGACTACTAACCCAGATGCTTGAACCATCGGGAATACGCTGAAGGTTTTTGGTAGTAGCATCGGTGATTTTGTCGTAGCTGAAACTGTCGACAATTTGTGCATTAGTAGCCGTAGGTTGCGCTGTAGCATTAAAAAGCCGGACTGCGTCGGCGGATGCGGTGTTGAATCCAAAAGACGACGCGAACGAGAGGCACGTGTTTGGCCAAAGTATCGTACTTTCGGGAACGGTGAAGAAGGTGGTTCCGCCGTTGTCGTCGATAAACCAACCCGAAATATCAACGGCTTCGGTGCCATTATTGTATAGCTCAACCTGTTGAGGTGTACTGGTTTGAAATTCGTTAATAACGATACTGGAAGTGGCAAGAGCGGGTCGAGTCAGGACGAAGAGAATAATAATAAAAGTGAGTACGCATTTCATAAACCATCCCCCCGGGTGCCCGCCGGCGTTCTACCTGTTCGACGGCGGGCACCCGATCGGAAGTAGCGATTTATATACTAACCATATAAAAAGCACAATGGATTATATGCTACAAAAATGAAGAATCAGACTATAAGAATACGCCAACGACGAAGATAGACCCCCGACTGTAATGAGAGGAGAATTTTAAGTCTGGACCGTAATAAGGATCATGCATTATATAGTCATCACCGTCTTTTTTGATAAGAACCACGTAGTGCGTTCCGAAAGCACCTGCGTTGAGCCCAACAATGACATATTTCCCGGCACTCAACTTATCGTCGATATCTGATACGCTGATGTTACTATACCTTCCCGCAGGCCAGCTGAAATTTCCCGGGTGCAACATATATGCTGTGTTTGAAAAGAAGAAACTAGGATTGCTGGCAATCGATGCTGGGGTGTAGTCGCTGCCGTTCTTTTTTTGAACCATTGCGATGCTGGTAATAATACATCCGACATCGAGAACGGTATCTGACGAATTTCCCATGTGCATGCCTGCCCATCGTGAATCGCGCTGTGACATATAGGCTCCGTCTGATCCGCTGCCAAACGCACCGGCTCCTATTGCGCCGCCTCCTGCCGATTGTACGAATGATTTAAACCCACTCAGCTGCGTCTGTGCTTGTTGCAAGAGCCGTTGATAGGTTGATTCGTCGTTTTGGGTGTCTGCAAGTAGCTTCTGTTTTTGTATTTTTTGAGTACCAAGCGATGCTTTTTGGGAGTCGAGCGTGCTTACGAGCTTGTCTAAATCTGCCTTTTTCTGCTCGCGCAGATCGCGCTGGTCTTGGAAGTTTTGTTTTGCTTGTTGTACCTGAAACGCGAGCTTTTGGTCGCTCTCTTGTGCGCTTTTTGCATATTTCATGCGATTTACCATGGTCGATGCATCTTCGGAATCAACAAACACCGAAAGAAGTGGTACATCGCGGCGCTTGTAGTCTTCGGCTATTTTTTTGATGAGTAATTTGCTTACATGGTCAAGAGAAGTATTAAGCCCAGCAATTTTTCCGCCTAAATTATCGATTTCATCCGATGTTTTTTTAATCTTTTGTTCGGTGTCTTGAATGCGCAGAGTTGCGAGGTAAATTTGCGTATCGAAAAATTGCACCTGCGAGGCAAGGGTATTCTTTTGTTCACGCAGACTTCCGAGCTTTGACTCGTATTCTTTTATCAGTTTCTGACAGTCCGATTCGCTGCTACAGGTTTGAGCATATGAAGTATGCTGAGAAATAATTATGAGGCCGATTACGGTAAAAATAGCGATTGCGTATATGAGTTTTCTCATAGGGGTCAATTCTCATTTATCAGCGTACTAAATGAATAACACGATGGTAAAACGAGAAATTATTTAATGTACTTTGAAGTGGCAAGATAGTTCCCGATTATCCCAATAAGCATCCCAAATAGAACAGTCAATATATAGGTTAGCAGAATAAAGGGAGCATTGGGTGGCCACACATATAGGTTATATTGTGCGAGTCCGAACAGGGGAATATCGGTGATGGTTCCCATGTACGACTTCAGAAACGGGTAAAAGTAAAAGAATATTGCATAGAAAATCAGGAATGCTGTTGATCCACTGATCCATCCAAAGAAAATGCCCTCGGTCAGAAATGGCTTTCTGATATAAAAGTTTGATGCTCCCAGAAGTTGCAATAGCTCGATTTCGTCTTTTTTAAGTGCAATCTTAAATGCTGTCGTGGTCATGAGTACTATTATTGCAATAAACAGTATGACACCGACCACGAGGAGTGATACACGGCGAATGGTTGTAGTCAATTTGAGCAAATTGTCGACCACATTCTGCTGATAGACAACTTCATCGATTCCAGGTTGTTTCTTAAGATAGTTGGCGATTGAGGATAATTGTTCGGGTTGCTTGGCAAATACCTCAAGTGACGCCGGAAGAATGTCCGAACTTACCATTTCCAAAAGAAGTGGGTTGTTTTTGTTCAGGTCATGATAAATTTTAAGCGCGTCGTTTTTTGAAGTGTAGCGTATGTCTTTGGTCTTACCGCTTGACTCAAGTTCTTTTTTGACATTCATGATATCTCCTTCTTTCACGTTGGTCTGGAAGTATGCAGTTACTTGTGGCTTAGTCTCAAAATAGCTAAGAACACCATTTAGATATGATGTGATACTAAAGAAGAAGAGCGCCATAAAAAGTGTGAAAAGAAGAATCAGAAATGACGCAAACGATTGATACGGTGTTCTGCGTATCGATTTCATTACGTCGCTCATATGTCATATCCTCCCTTCTTGCTATCTTTTACCAGATGTCCGTCCTTCATGACAAAAACACGGCGGCGCATGCTATTTACGATGTCCGTATTGTGTGTCGCAAAGACGATAGTTTTTTTCTTCTCAAGTTTTTTGAAAATTTTCATGATCTCCCACGACGTTTTGGGATCGAGATTCCCGGTTGGTTCGTCGGCGAGTATGATGTCGCGATTGCCGATAATGGCACGGGCAATCGCGATTCGCTGCAGTTCTCCCGCTGATAGTTGGCTCGGAAAAAGAAGCGTTTTATTGGGAAGACCCACAAGGTGAAGCACTTCTTCCACATTGTTTCGTATTTCTGCGTTAGAAATGTGCTGAATTTTGAGACTGAGCGCGATGTTTTCGAAGATGTTTTTGTCGGGGAGGATTTTAAAATCCTGAAAAATGACGCCGATTCGACGACGGAGCGTTTCGATATCGTGAAAGCGGTTTGAAGTTATATTTAGATCGTCAACCAAAATAGTGCCTTGTGCGGCTTCCAGCTGTTTGAGAATGAGTTTTAGAATAGTAGTCTTGCCGGCACCCGATGGACCTACCAAAAAGACGAAGTCATTGGTATCGATCTCAAAGGAAACAGTATTGAGAGCAGTTATTCCCGAACCAAAGCGAACTGAAACGTTTTCGAATTTTATCATGAGGCACCATATTACAAAATTTCAACATATCCTACGTCCATAAGCCATCCGGCCTTCTTCCCTTCAAATGTTTGGCCATGGACGCGCACTTTTTTGCCGACATATTCTGAGAGATCCACAATACTCGACGTA
The DNA here is from genome assembly GCA_016178125.1 of Candidatus Microgenomates bacterium. Taxonomy (GTDB): domain Bacteria; phylum Patescibacteriota; class Microgenomatia; order UBA1406; family GWC2-37-13; genus JACOTV01. The sequence goes on from JACOTV010000030.1 coordinate 11,119, forward strand.
AGGTATACATTCTGTGAGTCGCCCCCAGGTCGTTCGAGATGGAAGTTTCCTTCGCCATCGATGCCACCCTCTTTGAGGGTTCCTTCGGCTTTGTCGGGGAACTTTTTATCGTCTTTAACACCTGCTGATTTGCCCGGGCTCTTAATGCCCATCATTTTAGAAGGTGAGAGTGCGGTGCCGCCTGACGAGGGTCCGGCGATGGTATAGCCCAAGCCGGTACCAAGAATCACGGCCAGAATAAATATGACGATCGTAACCGGCGTTGAAAATCCCTGCATAGTTTCATGGATTGGAGCTGGTTTATTCGTATCAAAAGAACGAATGACCGGCGCATTTTGTTCCATGAAATAAGAATAGCAACATAGTGGGAGAGAGTAAAGGGGTAGAAACAGGTCACCCGTACCTTAAGCCGAAGCTTTATGCTTCAAGAATGCTTCGATGAAGCCGTCGAGGTCACCGTTTAGCACGGCGTCAGTTTGTGAGGTTTCGTAGTCGGTGCGAAGGTCTTTAACCATTTGGTACGGATGAAGAACGTAGGATCGTATCTGCGTTCCCCAACCCGCAAACTTTGTTCCCTTCATGCTGCTTAAGTTTGCGGCTTTTCGTTCTTCTTCCATTTGCCAGAGTTTAGAGCGCAAAAGTCGAAGAGCGATCTCGCGGTTTTGCTTTTGGTATCGCTCGGTTTGTGCAGTAACAACTATATTTGTTGGTTTATGGGTGAGCCGAACAGCAGTCGAAACCTTGTTAACGTTTTGCCCACCGTGTCCGCCGGCTCTAAAAAACTGCCATTCCAAGTCATCGTCTTTTAGCTCAACAGCCGTGTCTTCGATAATAGGCAATACCTCAACGAGCGCAAATGATGTTTGCCTGAGTCCATCGGCATTAAACGGTGATTGCCTCACGAGTCGGTGGGTACCCGCCTCAGCGTGCAAGTATCCGTATGCGTACGGTGCCGATACATTGAGCGTTACGCTTTTTACCCCTGCTTCTTCGCCATCAACCCGATCGACTTCTTCAAAACTCCATCCCTTAAGTTCAAAGTATCGGGTGTACATGCGAAGCAGAATACTTGCCCAATCCATGGCCTCGGTGCCACCTTGACCTGCATGGATTGAGAAAATGGCATCATTCTTATCGTACGGACCATTGAGGAACATGAACTTTTCGTACTTATGAAGAAGCGGTTCGGCGTCTTTCCATTGCTCCTCTTCATACAGAAGCTGAAGCATCTCCAGATCATCGATTTCGGTTTTTAGATTACTTATACGCTTTGAAACTTTCCCGGCGTTTTCACTGTCTTTCCAAAAGTCAGCGTCGTATGTTTTTTTCTCGAGCTCAGCAACTTCTGCCTTTTTTTTGGCAACCCCTGCCTTTTCTAGCACATTTGCAATGCGTCGTTGTAATTCTTCAATGTCCATATTATTTACCCCAATTCTCTCCATCGATGAGCTTTATAAGAAGAGGAAATTCTTCGTAAGGTTGGTTGAATGAGTCAGACCCCATATGACCTTCATTGTTGATAATGAGTGTTCCTCCGAGATTATCGAATATATATCTTCCTTGTTTGTCGTCGCATCCCCACGGATCGTTTACCGAGTTAATTATCACAACATCCTCCACGTTACTCTTTATCCTTTTCCAATCGTATGTGTCTTGTAATATGGGAAGCTCCTCGTCTTTGGATGTATTTATTGCAAAACCTGCAACGAGAACAAGTTGTTTTATTTTGACGTCGATATTCTCCAATACGCTTAACGCGAGAGGACATCCAGAAGAGTGTCCTACTATAACGGTATCTTTATCGAATGTGGCTTTTTCCATTACGATCGGAAGATTAATGTCTCGTACCGCTTTTTCAGACAATGGGAGCTCTGGAATGGACACACTATAACCCCTATACCCAAGGGCTTTTTCGAGATATGGCCACCAGAAGGACTTTGCTGTTTCCCCCGTACCAACTAAAAATACCGCATTTTTCATATCGATATTATAGCGTATTGCTCGTCGCAAGCATGCGTGAGCCTTGGTTAGTTGTAAACGGTGTGGTTGCGGAACACCCATTCCACCTCGAAGGTGGTATTTTCTTATTTGTCGGAGACAGTATCAATGACGAAGGCGCTGCAAAAACACTTGGTATAGATTTCTTTAAGGTACGATTTTAATCTCTTCACTGAAGTCGAGCCACTTATTGTTCCAAAGTTCACTCTTTCCTAATGTCCAGGCGGCTTTTGGGGTGAATCGGTAGAATCTGAGCGGTGATTCTTTCTTAAAGTCATTGGTCATGGTGACGAACTCGTTGCGGATTTCTGTTTCGCCGGGGTAACTTCGAACTACGTATATCCCTATTACGCGATCAAGGTCGGATTCTTCGACCTCAGATGCAACTCCTTTAAGATATAGCCCCCCAGCATTATCTTCTGACATGTTCTGGTCATATATTGATACCGCGGCCGCGCTGTTGTGACTAATATTTTTTGAATGATCGGCCACTCGGCGGGAATACCAATAGAAGTTATACTGATCATCAAACACATAGAACAGGGGGGTAACCCACGGGTTTCCGTTTTGATCCACCGTCGACAGAGTCATATACTTCATACGGTTTACTAACTGAGCCATTTTCATATCAAGCTTCATATGGAATTATTATACTACTTAGGAAGGTATGAAGAACGTCAGCGCGTCTTACAGGTAATAGCATGCCTTTAGCTTCACCTATTGAACAATTGTTCCCTTCCGAGGAGTATACTACTTCCATGATTACGATCATGTCGTACAACATTCTAGAAGGTGGCGAAGGACGGATTGATGAAATTCTCGCGATCGTTCGCGACGTAAAACCCGATATTTTGTGTCTTCAAGAAGTCAACGGCTGGGACCTCGATGACTGGAAACAGCTTAAGTTGTTTGCATTTAAAGCAGGGTTCAAACACTACGAACTGGGCATCGGGAAGAACTCTGACTATCATGTGGTTACGATGTCAAAGACCCCGATCGTGTTTCACCAAACCTTTGAAGGAGTGCAAAATCCTGGACTCCACATAGTAACCGATACATCGTACGGAGAACTTTCAATCTGTAATGTGCACCTCTCGCCGTACGAAGAACATTATCGCGTCGACGAAGTAGAGAAAATATTAAAGTCACAGCTTAAGTATAAAAACTCAATGATTTTTGGCGACCTAAATTCACTTTCGTTTCACGATGGATACCGAAACGAGCTGGTAAGCGATTTTAATATGTCCCAACTTAAAAAATTCACCAAAAACGGCAAACTTGCGTTTGACGTGATTATGAAAATCGAAGGGCAGCAATATAAAGATGTCGCCGTTTTGCAAAAGAAAAACGACATTAAAACCGTTCCCACCGTCACAAGCCGTGACAAGGCGCATAGCACCCCACTCCGCTTGGATTACGCATTTGTTTCCCAAGCATTGGCCTCAAGAATTCACAGCTACGAGGTTCTCAAAAATGACAAAACCGAAAACACTTCTGATCATTATCCGATTGTGGTGAAGATGATAATATAACCATGACTCGACGACAATTTGAGGATTGGCTAGAGAATCTAAAAAGAATTTGGGAAACAAAAACTCCTAATAAGATCACTAGTATCTGCGCTAATGAATTCATCTGGTATGAAACGCCGTTTGACAATCCACTTACCACCAAAGAACAATTGCTCAACGAATGGCAAAGCGTTCTCAATCAGAAACATATTACTGTTTCATATAAGATTTTATGCATTACAGATAATATCGGGATAGCTCAGTGGCATGCGAATTTTACGAGACTACCTTCCAACGAACCTGCGGAGCTTGACGGCATTTTTCAGATAACACTTGACGCATTCGGCTGTTGTACGGAATTTCGTCAGTGGTATAACTCAAAGGAATAATCTCACGTTGATAAATAATTCGGCTTGATAGGCCACTTCTCTTACCTTCTTCTTACAATTCTCTCGCTGAATACTACCTGAATGAAGGTATAACTATGCTGTTATCAATACCGTGTTCTTATGAAGAAAATACAGATGTATACAAAAAATGTAGAATTCCCTTGTTTAAAGGAAGAACTAGTCAATGGCGCCGTAAAACACGGAGCAGACGACGCGACGATCGGGATTTTGCAAAGTTTACCTTTGGAATTCTTCGCCGATCATCGCGCGCTTAAGGATTGCATAAGAAACGGCTAATTACTTTTTACCGGTTTTCTTATCTGCACAGATCATACAGTCCTTTTTGTGGGTTGCCATTATATACACGCCAGATACGCCGACGAGTATATAAACAAGCTTAACAATCATTGGCATGGAACCTAGGAGCATCTCGACGAGATTGAAATCAAATAGTCCGACGAGTCCCCAGTTCACGGCGCCAACGATAATCAACAGAAAGGCCGTCATGTGAAGCATTTTCATGTAGTATCACCTCCTATCCGTAATGAATTGGTCATATTCATAACTGCTTGCGGTTGGAGTCGCGAACCTCAGACTGAGGAAGAAGCGATTCCTGAAATGACAGCGTAAATAGATTGAAAATATAGTCGTCGTCGGGTGACGTCCATTCAAACTCTGCAACGTATGTACTGGTTCCGTCTATTGAGGGAAACACCAAATATTTGGTCCTCGCCAGTGATCGAGCTGAATATGTTGACACATAAACATTGGCGACACGTGATTCCACGGCTACGTTTTTATGGCGTGTTATCGTGTAACTGCCACCACCGATATCGGGGGTAAACGGGACCGTCTCATCTATTTTTAACGAATCAGTGAGTGCGAAAAATTGCTTACTTGGGATAGTAACGCTTGTATATGAACCCTTCAACGCGTTGGGGAGCTTTTGAACCGACAGTGCCCAGTCGCCGTCTGAAGGGCCGAGTCCGCTCTTGTAAGAAACAATCCATATGCCGGGAATCGTAGTCGTTGGGGTGCCTTGAGCATTCCCACCAGGATTTTCGTAACATCCGTTACAAATGGGTGGGACTGGATGCTTAAACGAAAAATTCCCTTCATAGCTATTGAATCCAATGACTGCAGGCGATGGAACAGTAGGTTTACTCGTTGGAGACATTGTGTCGTAATGTACGTTCTGAGCAGACTTTTGAGTACTGTTGCTGCGAAGATTTACCGCGTACCAAATAATCGCACCGAACACGAGGAAGGCGACCAGTCCACCAACAATAAACGGTTTCTTAGTATGTTTGGTACGAGAGTAGCTATATTCTTGTTCAGATAGCGTAACCGGGGATTGATCCATGGGTTATTTGAAATCTGCGCCGAGTATGATGATTACGTCGGATGTTTCCTTGTCGTCGAGAGTCGTGACCTTGGGATCTGTAGCAGAGTCGGCGATTGATTTTTTCAGATCTTCAGTTATCGATGAGAAGCCCTTTTTCACTTGTATCTCAGTTGTCTTATAGTCAAAATTGTCGGCATTCCCCGTCAAGATTTCTTCAAACCCGCCTTTCTTAAGTTCGGATTTTGCTGTCGCCGCAACTCCTACTGTTCCTGAGCCATTTAATACTTTTATCTTCACCGATTCTTTCTTAAAAGCGGGCGTCGGTGAAGCCGTTGGCTCGGGGGTCGCGGGAATTTCGGTTGGGGTCGGATTTGCTTTAGTTAAAGAGGGGAGTGCAAACTTGAAATTTGAACGGGTCAGCGCGATAAACGCAAAGAACGAAATACCAAATGCTGCAATGAAGATAAGTACTTCTTTTCTAAAAAGGAAAAATCGTTTGCCACCGCTTACGCCAGTGGTATTGCCGCTTACGCGCTTCATTTTTATCTTGGTACCTTTTTTAATCAGTTGGAACTGTTTATTTTCGCTCGTAAAAATGAATGCGCCAAAACACACGTCATAGGTAAGAAGCGGAAATACCTTCCCTGGAGGGACAACCAGCATTTTTACATATTCGTCGTAGAAGTTAGGGACGATGCGCTTGAGTGGATTGGTCCAAACGCCCACGTCTTTGGTAAACGTGTCTTGGCGAATGTTCTCGGACTGCTCGCCCGACAAAATGATACGGTTGAGTTTGCGACCACTTTGTTCTAATTCTTCGGCTTTTTCGCGAAGAACCTTTTCGATAGTCTGGGTGTCATCGACGTCGTGGGACCATTTTACCGGGTCAAGGAGACCGCCCGAATCGTACAAATACCCATCGACGCGGTTTTTAGCATATGTCACATAAAAGATGTTCTCTTTCTTTTCGGCGCGCAGTGTCTTTTCAAAGAGCTTAAAGTAACTCAGCGTATCGGGGGTCACTGCAAGGAGCTTGAGCCCCAGGAGCGCGAGCGTTTCGCTAAAGGAATTTAATCGTTCTTTTTCGATCGCAAAGAAAGAAAGCTGCGAAGAACCACCGTTTTCTTTGGTGAAATAATCATAATAGT